>JAUIBJ010000222.1 GCA_030428025.1 Alphaproteobacteria bacterium | reverse complement strand
TACAAACGGGTCTTCGGGGTGGGCGATCAGGAGGCGCTGGAGGTGGTGGTTTGAGGGTCAGTCAGAAAAAAGACCTTCCCTAATTGCGAACAACTCCTGCTCCGTGTTCGTAATTGCAAAGGCACCCAGCCGCGGTTCAATTTTCCCCAAATACCATTTTTGAATATCACCGGATTTGGTTTGCCGTCGGCCTTTCTCGAAAATGTCACGAAATCTGCGAGGAGATATTCCTGAGAAATGTTCTATTGAAACAGTTTCTGGATTGTCGCCCTCGGCTTCAATGATGTTTTGAAACAATTCTTCCGCTTTGCTTTTTGGGTACGGTTCAACAAATACGACGCGAGACACTCCAGCGGCAACTAGGTGTTTTGCGCAATTATGACATGGGTAGGTCGTAACATAAATTGTAGAGCCTTTAGTAGACAGACCCATGCGAGCGGCGTCAGCAAGGGCGTTCATTTCAGCATGAACCATTCTACCATACTCAGTAATACCCCCGACAAGTGATTCTAGAATTGCGTCGCGGTTAACCTTCTCAGAAAGAATTTCCTCCGGGCTTCTTCCATGAGAAAGCAAACCCAATGCACTAATTATTTTAAGAAAATCAAAAACGATTCTGTTGATTTCGCGTTTATTTGCCTCAGCTCCAACGTCAATATCTCGCCTTTTCGGCACATCTTCGTCCCAATAAATTCCGCCAAGGGGTTTAGGCACATCATTGCATCCCGCCGAAATAAGATCTCCATCTTTAGAGAAAATGGCTGCCCCCACTTGACGAGAAAGATCAACAGAGCGTAGTGAAGCTGCTTTCGCAGTGTAACTGCCGTATTCGTCTCTTGTTGGGCCGATTGAATTCTTTCCAAACAAAGCGTCAATGAATCTTCTCCCGGACTCCTCTAGCGCCTCGCTAGACTTCCCGTTAAGGAAGACGTCTCCAAGGTGGAAAATTTTTGATATTCTTTGCCCTGTATCAGTGTCTGCTTCGTTTTGATCTGTTCGAATCAATTGTTCCGCGTGTTTTTTACATCCATCGTACGTCCAACCACTTTGCTCGCTCATTAGTCGCTGTGTTAATGACTGAACTCTCATCGAAAGTGGCGACACCACAGATACTTGAATGAATCTCTTTCCAAACGCGCGTGTAAGTAAGTCGATCTCTTCAGGGCGTTTAAGCTGCCGAATGATGAAAGCCCGCTCATCAACAGGAAGTCCTTCCAGATCTTCATCGTCTTTTCTTCCCAGATTTACATGAATTTCACGTCTTTGGCGACGAATCTGCTGGATCGCTTCTGCAGCTAGGACTGAATTTTTTTTAAACGCCCATCTTACGGCATTGCCTTTCGAAATTTTGCTCTCTAGCTCGGAGCTTCCTCTATCAAGCGCGCATACATGCTTTATCTGCAACAATTCGTCGATTGCTTCGCTTAGGCCTATCGTGCTGGTTTCGTAGCCTACGCTGTGTAGCGCCGCCGTGAGAGCATCTTGTGCTTCACTGATCGGGCATCCGATGGGGCCGACGAGGCCAAAAACGAGCTCGACGCGATTAGACATTCAAGACATTTGCCATAGTTCGTTGTGGGTAACTCAATTTGGCACTTGATGCTGAGGCTCGATTGATTCATTGTCAAGAGACAACAAGGGAGACCAACATGCAGCTTCTCCACCAAGATTGTAAAGACGCGGAAAAAGAAACTGAACAAGGCCCACGTTTACCTAACACGCGCGATCTTACTGCTGAACGTCAGGCTATAGAAAGAGCTATATCCAAGCAGTCGCCTGCTTCGCGTGAATACCTTAGTGGGAAATTTTCTGCTTCTTGATTCGAGTCGAGCGTGGCGTAAAGATCGACAATATCTTACGCCATCCCTTCAACCCCACCCCTCCGCATCCTCGCGCTGGTTCAGGACCCGGATCACCTCCACGGTCGCCCCGGTCTGGCGGAAGACGATCAGGTGCCGCCCGGCCGTGACGGTACGATAGCCGGGCCGGACGTCGTCGGCGGGCCGCGATGCGCTGCGGCCATCCGCCAATCCCTCGATCACCTGCCTGAGCGAACCGATATAGCGGTCTGCCTGCATCTGGCCCCAGTTTTCGGACCTGTGCCGCCAGATACCCTCCAGATCGGCCCTGGCCGCGGGGGACAGATCGAGCCGTTTCACAGTCATTTGCGGTGCATCTCTTCGAGGAAGGCGTCGAAATCGAAAGGCTCCGGCGGGCCGCTTTCCTCGCCCCTGTCGACCTCGGCCCGAAGCGCGTCCAGCCGTTCTTCCTCCGCCTGCAGCATCCGCAGCCCCGCCCGCACCACATCGCCGGTCGAGCTGTAGCGGCCGGACGCCACGGCGCGATCGATGAAGGCGGTGAAGTGGTCGCCGAGAACGACCGAAATGTCGCGGGGCATGGGCGGTCTCCGTTTTGCGCCTTATGGCAGAGATTGCGTAAGGCCTCAATCCGCCGACAGCGCATCGCGACGGCACCGGCGTTCCCTCTTGCCAAACCCCGTCCGATCCCCGCACAGTTCATGCCATGCCCGGCGCAATCGCCCTCACCTTCGACGACCTCTTCGTCGGCAACTGGCACGCCGCGCGGCCGCTCTTTGACGCGTTCGGCGCCCGCGCCACCTTCTGCGTCTGCAAGATCCACAAGGCCCGGCCACGGCAGATCGCTAAGCTGCGGGCGTTGCAGGCGGACGGGCACGAGATCGCCTATCATTCCCGCACCCATCCCCGGCTGGAGCCCTATCTGGAAAAGCACGGGCTGGCGCACTGGCTGGAGCACGAGATCGACGCCGGCGTGGCCGAGCACCGTGCCTTGGGCTTTCCGGCCGAAAGCTTCGCCAGCCCCTTTCACGCCTCCACCCCCGAAACCCGGGCAGAGACCGCCAGACGCTTCGCCGTTACCCGCGCGGCCGGCCCCCGCAGTCTGAACCGGGCCGACCCGGCATCGCGCATCTATCACCGGCTCGACCCCGACCGGGCGGTCGATTGTCTGGGCTTCTGCGACTTAAGGCACAGCGCCTTTCCGGGCTGGGACTGGCAGATGCGCCTGCTCGATCTGATCGCCGAGACGGGGGGCACAGGCGTATTCGCGGGCCATGACATCCGCGCGCCGGGCCGGAAATCGGAGTTCTTCTCGACGCCGGAGGACCTGCGGCGCCTTTTGGGCGCGGCGGTGGACCGGGGGTTGACCTTCGTGACCCTGCGGGAAGTGGGTCGGAGCCGCTAGACCGGGGCCCGCGTCGCTCCCTCGGACAGCCCGTCCGCATCCCGTGCCGCAGCCTCCGCCCAGGCACGGAACGCGGCGATTTTCGGCTCCTGCCACCTGTCGCGATGGCCCAGAAGGCAGATCCCCCCCTGCGGAGAGGGGCAGACCATCTGTGGAAAAGGCGCGATCAGCGCGCCGCTCTCCAGCTCTTCGCGGCAGAGCACCAGATCGGCCATGACGACGCCGGCCCCCATCACCGCGGCCTTGGTCGCCATATCCAGATTGGGGAAATCGCTGCCGCTGGCCGCCTCCACCGCGCGCACTCCGAACCGCTCGGCCCAGGCGGTCCAATCGGCGTGGCCGGGCGTTTCGTGCAAGAGCATGCAACGGCTAAGATCCTCCGGCGCGGTCAGATCCGCGCCGCTCAAATAGGCGGGAGAGCACGCGGGCGTCAGCATCACCGGCAACAGCACCTGCACCGCAATGCCCTTCGGTCGCGTCGTCCAGTGCTCGACCGAAAAGCCGATATCGTATTCGCCTGTATCGAAACCCAGGTCGCCGTGAAAATCCGTGGTCAGGCGCAGACGAATGTCGGGGTGCCGCGCCTGGAAATCCTCCAGCTTGGGGATCAGCCAGCGAATCGAGGTGGCCGGCGGGCAGATCACCCGCAGCTCTCCCCGATCCGGCACCACCCGTTCAACCTCGCGCGCGATCATTCCGAAAGCTTCCGTCAACACCGGCAGAAGCCGCCGGCCGGCCACGGTCAGCCTCACGCCCTTGGCCTGCCGGGTGAAGAGTGCCGTGCCGAGATGGTCCTCCAGTTGCCGCACATGCCGGCTGATGGCGCCGCGGGTGACATGCAACTCCTCCGCCGCACCGATGAAACCCTCATGCCGGGCGGCGGCCTCGAAGGCGCGAAGGGCATTGAGAGGGGGCAGGCGCATCGGATACTCATTGGATCAGTTTTCCTGATCCATACTAGGCCAAATCCTGGTTTGCGCGCAAGCCCGCTGACCCCTTATCTTTTGGCTCAGAGCCAAAATGACGCCGGAAAACGCCATGTCTCACACCAGATCATTCGCTTTTGTTGCGCGTCCCTCTCTTCGTCGCCGCCTCGAATCGCTGGTAGAACTGTTGACGAAACATAATCCATTCACCCGCCCAATCTGCACCGAGGCCGCTTCCCTTGATGATCTTGAACGGCTCGCCCTGCTGTCGCCGCATCTGCTGGCCGATCTCGGATTCGAGGAGGATCGCGAGGCATCCGGACCCGGCTGGCGGATCTGGCGGAAAGGCAATCTTTCCGTGACGCTCTACCCGTCCGGTGAGGGGGCCGTCGCACGGGCCGAGGCCAAGCCGGCCGCCTCCTTGCGCAAACCGTATTGACAGAATCGCAACTCGGGCGCAGCGTGCGCCAATTCTGACCGGCACGAGGGTCCGATGAGCCATCAGGTACGGGACAGGCGCGACGGGCGCCGCGCGAAACGGGTCGATCTGGTCGTCTAGCGACCGGGGCCGACACCCGTTTGCCAACCCTTCCCGTTTCCGCGGCGCCACGGGCGCCTTCTTCCGGATCAGCCCATGTCCAATACTTCCGGCCTGCGCGTGGCCGTCGATATCGGCGGCACCTTCACCGACACCGTCCTGATGGGGCCCGACCGGGCCATCCTCGCCACCACCAAGACGCCCACCACCCCGCAGAACCCCACGCTCGGCGCGCTGGAGGGCGTGCAGCACGTGATGGCCGACGCAGAGGCCGAATGGCCGGCCATCACGGGCTTCATCCACGGCACGACACTCGCCACCAACGCGCTGATCGAGCGGCGCGGCGCGCGGGTCGCGTCGATCACCAATGCCGGCTTTCGCGACATTCTCGAGATCGCCTATGAACGCCGCTACAGCCAGTATGACATCAATCTGCAAAAGCCCGATTTGATCGTTCCGCGCGAGCGATGCTTCACCATCGGCGGGCGGATGGACGTGCAGGGGCGCCAACTGGCGCCATTGGACGAGGCGGCGATCCCGGCGCTGGCCGAGGCGGTGACGGCCGAGGGCGCGGAGGCCATCGCCATCTGCCTTCTGCACGCCTATGCCAACCCGGACCACGAGTTGCGCCTGCGCGAACGTCTTGCGGCGCTGCTGCCCGGCGTGGCCATCTCTCTCTCGCATGAGGTGAGCCCCGAGGCGCGCGAATTCGACCGGCTTTGCACGACCATCGCCAACGCCTATATCCAGCCGCTGATGGCGCGCTATCTGGCCGATTTCGCCGCCCGTTTCACCGAACGGGGCGTGACCTGCCCGATCCTGATGATGACGGCCGGGGGCGGTATGACCACCATCGAGACCGCCGCCGCTCTGCCGATCCGTCTGGTGGAAAGCGGGCCTGCGGGCGGGGCGATTCTGGCGGCGCGCATCGCCGAACGGGCGGGCGAGCGGGAGGTTCTGTCCTTCGACATGGGCGGCACCACCGCCAAGCTGTGCCTGATCGACGGGTTTCGACCGCAAAGCGCCCGCAAGTTCGAGATCGCCCGCGCCGAACGCTTCATCAAGGGCTCCGGCATGCCTGTGCGCATCCCGGTGCTGGAGATGATCGAGATCGGCGCGGGCGGCGGCTCCATCGCCTCGGTCGATCGGCTGGGCCGCGTGCAGGTGGGCCCCGAAAGCGCCGGAAGCGAGCCCGGGCCGGCCGGGTTCGCCAAGGGCGGAAGCGATCCCACCGTCACCGACGCCGATATCATTCAAGGCCTGATCGACCCGGAGAGCTTTGCGGAAGGGCGGTTGAGAATAGACACTGATCTGGCCGAAAACGCGGTATTGTCGACTGTGGGAAAGAAGCTGAACCTGATTGCCAAGCAGGCCGCCGCCGGAATCAGCGAGATCGTCGACGAGGCCATGGCCGGTGCCGGGCGTATGCATGCGGTGGAATCCGGCAAAGACCTGGGCGCCCGCACCATGATCGCCTTTGGCGGCAACGGCCCGCTGCACGCCACCCGCGTCGCCCGGCGCGCGGGCGTGAGCCGTATCCTCGTCCCGCGCGATCCGGGCGTCGGTTCGGCAGTGGGCTTTCTCTACGCACCCGTTTCTTTCGAGATCGTCCGCAGCCGCTATGCCACGCTGGACGGGCTGGACACGGACGGGCTCAACCGCTTCTTCGACGCGATGATCGCCGAGGCGGACGCGGTGGTGCGCGCGGGCGCGCCCGAG
>JAUIBJ010000221.1 GCA_030428025.1 Alphaproteobacteria bacterium | reverse complement strand
AGGATTTCCTTGCGCAGCGCGTCATAGACCACCTGCGTGCCCTTGCCGCGGGGACGGCCGCGCTTGGCGCGCTGTTCGAACCCCTCGGCGGTGCTGCCCTGGGGCGGCGCTTTCTGCTGTTTCGTCGGCATGCTCTGTTCCCCGTCAGCTCGCGACCTTTTCCCGGATATCGGCTACCAGCACCGGCTTGATGATCTTCTTTGTGGGCGTCATCGGCATCTCGGTGATGATCTCCAGCCGCTCGGGCCAGCGCATCTTGGCCACGCCTTGACCCTCGAGATAGGCGCAAAGCTCCTCCAGCGACAGCGACGTGCCGGGGCGCAGGGCCGCATAGGCGCAGATCCGTTCGCCCAGAACCGCATCGGGCATCGGCACCAGCGCGGACTGCACGATATCGGCATGCCCGTCCATGATGCTTTCGATATCCGCCGGATTGATCTTGATGCCGCCACGGTTGATGATGTCCTTGCTGCGGCCGGTGATCATGATGTTGCCGGCCTCGTCGATCGAGGCCAGATCGCCGGTTCTGAACCAGCCGTCCTTGGTGAAGGAACTGGCATTGGCGTCGGGGTTGTCCAGATATTCCGGCAGGATCGAATAGCCGGACAGCTGCAACTCGCCCTCGCCGCCCTTGGTCACGTCCTCGCCCTCGGCCGTCATGATCCGCGCTTTCAGACCCTCGGCAAGCTGGCCCACCGTGCCATGTCGGATCTCGGCCGGGTCGGTCGTCACCGTCTGGGTGGTCAGCAGCGCCTCGGTCATTCCGAACAGGCACCCCACCCGGCCATTGGGCAGCCGCGCCTCGAACTGGGCGGCCACTTCGGGCGGGCAGATCGAGCCACCGACGATCACGTCCCGCACCGTCTCGGGTGGGGCGGCATCCATCACCCCGCTCTTGAGCGTCGCGGCCAGATGCGCGGGTGCGGAATAGACCACCGTGGGTTTCATTTCGGTCAGGTATGCGCCAAAGGTCTGCGGCGTGAACATCGGGATCGGCACCACCGTCGCCCCCGACATCAGCGTATTGCCGGCGCAAAGGAGGCCGAAGACATGCGTGAGCGGCGGCGCGATCATCACCCGGTCGGCCTCGGTCATGCTCAGCATTTCGCCAAAACGGCGGGCGTTCTGGGCCATAAGCGACTGGGTACGGATCACGCCCTTGGGCGCGGCGGAGGTGCCGGAGGTGAAGCACAGCGCCACCTCGGCCTCAGGGCCTGCGCCGGGGGCCTCGGGCGCCTCGGCGTTTTCGGCAATGAGTGCGGCCAAATGGTGGTGTCCGGCGATCTTCGGTTCGGTCACGCAGATCACGTGTTCCAGGCTCTCGATCTCGTCCTTCAGGGCCTGCATCGTCGCCGGCCCGTCGTATTTGCCCACGTCTGCCGTCAGCACCGCCTTGGCCCCGGCAAAGGCGATCAGCGGGTGAAGTTCCTCTTGCCGGTAGGGCATGTGCAGGGTTGTCAGGACGCAGCCAGAGATCGCGCAGGCGAGATAGGCGGTGACGAATTCCGGCGTCGAGGGCAGCTGGATTGCCACCCGGTCGCCTGGCCTCAGCCCGATCCCGGCGAAGGCGGCGGCCAGGCTGTTGGCTCTGCGGGTCAGTTCGGCATAGGTCAGCCTGCCCTGATCCTGCGTTTCCACGGCCAGCTGATCAGGTGTCGTGGCCGCCCAGAAGCGGACGCAGTCCAGAAGCGTGTCCATCGCGCGGGCCTTGTCCAGGTTGGTCTGAGACATGTCCATCTTCCTCTCGGTCTTTTTCCTCGTCCGCTGAGACGGCGGTTGTTTCATGTTGCGCAAGCGCGAAGCGGGCGGCGTGTTCGGCGCTGCGCTGCGGCCGTTGCAGTTGCATCAAATGACCGCCTCCCTCGACTCGGGCACAGTCGAAACCGAATGCCCGGACTAGATAGCCGGCGGTGTCGATCAGGATCGGCATGTCATGGCCGAGTCGTGTGCCCAGCACGATCTGCACCGGTGTACGGATCGTGCCGATGCCCGCCCAATAGTCGCGGGTCCGGCCGGTATCGAAGGTGTTGGCCTCCATCTCCGGGTCGCAGATCAGTTCCCACGGGGTTTCCTCCGGCGTGCCGATATGCCGCAGCGTGGCGCGGGCCAGCCGCAGGAACACCTCATCGGACACGCCGCTGAAGGTGGCGGCGCGGCGCAACGAGGCGACCAGATGTTCGGGGTTTCGGAACCGGCGGCGGCGGTTGCGTGTGCGGGCGATCAGATCGGTGTGCAGCCCGCTCAGCATCTCGCAAAAGGCGGGCTCCGGCGCCGGTGGCACGGGCGGTTCGTACAGCGTGAGCGATTGCCACGGCCGCGCATCCTGTCCCTGGGCCAGAAGCGCGCTGATCGAGCTGAGGGAATGAAAGGCGCCATGGGTGGGCTTTTCCCCGAAAGCCGTCTGGATTGCGTCGTAGATTTCGGGAATGTCCTTGATGAATCTCGGCCAGGGATCGTCCAGCACCGGCCCGGGGCCGCTTTGCCCGTGATTGCGCATGTCGAAGGCCACGACCTCGAAGTCGCGCAGAAGCTCCCGGCCGAATTCGTAAAAACCGTCTATGGCCAGCCCGTTGCCATGCGAAATGACCATCCGGCGCGGGCGCGGGCCGCCCCAGCGGCGCAGGGCGATGCCTTGCCCGTCGCTGAGCCGGATGCGCGTCGGTTCCACTTCGAAATCAAGACTTTCCGACATTCCCTGTCCCTTGTCGCGGCCCCCAAGGCGAATTGCGCGGGCAAACGAGTTGACACCCTTCCAGTTTATTATACAATCAGTATTTAATAAATTTCAAGCTCGCATGTCGGCATGGAGGACATTGTGTCAGAAACGCGCGACCGCCTCGTAGGGCAAACGATCCTGCGCACGGAAGATCAGACCTTGCTGCGCGGCAAGGCGACCTTCATGGATGATATACCGATTGCCAAGGGGACGCTACATGCCGCGTTCCTGCGGTC
The DNA here is from genome assembly GCA_030428025.1 of Alphaproteobacteria bacterium. Lineage (GTDB taxonomy): Bacteria > Pseudomonadota > Alphaproteobacteria > Rhodobacterales > Rhodobacteraceae > Roseovarius. The sequence continues at coordinate 3,458 of JAUIBJ010000221.1, read as the reverse complement.
GCCCCATGCCCATGCGCGGATCAAGTCGATCGACGCGTCCGAGGCGCTGAAGCTCAAGGGCGTGAAGGCCGTCGTCACCGGCGAGGATATCCGCCCCTATACCAAGCCGCTGATCGTGGGCTTCGCCAACCCGCTCGACTATCGCGGCATCGCGCTGGACAAGGTGCGCTATGTGGGCGAGCCGGTGGCGGTGGTCTGCGCGACCGACCGCTACCGCGCCGAGGATGCGCTCAAGCATATCAAGGTGGAATACGAGGTGCTTGACGCCGTGGTCGACCCCGTCCGCGCCTGCGACGAGGACGCGCCGGTTCTGCACGAGGCGGCGGGGTCGAACCGCGTGTCGCACCGGGTTTTCAACCACGGCGAGGCCGACCGTGTGCTCGACGCGGCGAAGAACAGGACCGAGATCACCATCCGCTACCCGCGCAACTCGGTCACGCCAATGGAAACCTACGGGATCGTGGCAGATTACCGGCCCGACACCGGCGGCTATGACGTGACCTCGAACTTTCAGGGCCCGTTCTCGGTGCATACCGTGATGGCCATCGCGCTCAAGATCCCCTCGGCCAAGCTGCGTCACAAGAGCCCGCCCAATTCCGGCGGCAGCTTCGGGTCGAAGCTGACCATGTTCCCCTATATCGTCGTCCTCTGTGTCGCCTCGCGGCTCGCGGGCCGGCCGGTGAAGTGGATCGAGGACCGGCTGGAGCATCACGCGGCCTCCTCCGTCGCGCCCGGCCGGGTGACCCGGATCGAGGCGGCCTATGACGATGACGGCACCGTCAACGCACTGCGGATGGAGCATTACGACGACCACGGCGCGCATCTGCGCGCCCCCATGCCCGCGCCGATCTATCGGATGCACGGCCTTTCGACCAACTGCTACACCATCCCCAACGTCAAGGTGACCAACAATATCGTGCTCACCAACAAATGCCCCACCGGGGCGGTGCGCGGCTTCGGCGGTCCGCAGCTCTATTTCGCCGTCGAACGGGTGATGAACAAGATCGCGCGCGAACTGGGGATGGACCCGCTCGACCTGATGGAAAAGAACCTCATTCCCGCCGGGTCCTTTCCCTACCGCGCACCCGCTGGGGCGCTGATCGACTCGGGCGACTATCAGCAGGTGGTGAAGGATTCGGTCGAGCAGGGCAGGCTGGACGAGCTGCGCGCCCGCCGCGACAAGGCCCGCGCCGAGGGCCGGCTCTATGGCATCGGTTTTGCCGCCGCGGTCGAGCCCAGCCAGTCGAACATGGGCTACATCTCGACATTGAAGACCAAGGAAGAGCGCGAAAAGGCGGGGCCCAAGGACGGTGCCGTCGCCTCCTGCACGATCAGCGTGGATGCGCTCGGCTCGGTTACAGTGGTGGGCGATTCCACGCCGCAGGGGCAGGGGCACCAGACGGCACTGGCCCAAATCGTCGCCGACGAGCTGGGGCTGAAGTTTTCCGACATCACCGTGAACCTCGAAACCGACACCCAGAAAGACAACTGGTCGATCGCCGCAGGCAACTATTCCTGCCGCTTCTCCCCTGCCTCCACCTCCGCCGCCAAGACGGCCGCCGAGCGGGTGCGCGCAAAGATGACCAAAGTCGCCGGGCGCTTCCTCAACGTTCCCGAGGACGACATCGAATTCGCCGACAGCATGATCCGGTCGAAGTCGAACCCCGACAACGCGCTGGAATTCCGCCGCGTCGGCGGGCTTGCCCACTGGTCTCCCTCCTCCCTGCCCGAAGGGATGGATGCGGGCATCCGCGAGGTCGCCTACTGGAACGCCCCGGAACTGACGCCGACCACCGCCAATGACGAGATCAACACCTCGCTCGCCTACGGCTTTGGCTTCGATTTCTGCGGTGTCGAGATCGACCCGGACACCGGTGTCGTCACAATCGACCGCTACGTCACAGCCCACGACTGCGGCACGATCCTCAATCCCGGCCTTGCCAAAGGTCAGATCCGCGGCTCCTTCGCCAATGCCATCGGCGCGGCGATGTACGAGGAATTCGTCTACAAGGAGGACGGCACGTTCCTGTCCGGCACGATGGCGGACTACCTCATCCCCACCGCCGCCGAGGCCGTGGACCCGGTGATGGTCGACACCGTCGCCATCCCCTCGCCCTTCACCCGGCTGGGTGCCAAGGGCATTGCCGAGGGCAACCAGTACACCACGCCTGTCTGCCTTGCCAACGCGGTGGCCGACGCGCTGGATTTCGAGGACGTGACCATGCCGCTCACCCCCTCGAAGGTTTTCGGCTGGATCAACAGCGGTGAGGAAGAGGCGCCGCCCGAGGATGCGGAGGAGGCCGGGGCGGAAGAGCGCATCTCGGTCGACTATTCCGGCGACGCGCTGCGCGGCGAGGGCGAAACCTTCGTGCCCGCCCCGCGCGACAGGGTCTGGGAAACGCTTCTCGACCCGAAGGAGATGGCGGCCCTCATCCCCGGCTGCAAGGAGCTGGAAAAGCATGCCGAAGACCACTTCACCGGAACGCTAAGGATGGGCGTGGGCGCCGTGCGCGGCACGTTCGAGGCCGATATCCGGCTGAAGAACATGAAGAAACCCGAAAGTGTGGAAATCACCGGCACGCTCGACGGGTCGCTCGGCGTGTCGCGCGGCACCGGCTGGGTGGAGCTCGTGGAAACCGACGGCGGCACGAATGTCCGCTACCGCTACGAGATCCACCTCTCGGGAACCGTCGCCTCGGTCGGTGGGCGGCTTCTGTCGGGCGCGGCCAAGCTGCTCATCAACCAGTTCTTCCGCGCCCTCGTCGGCCGTGCCGCACCGGACGCCGCTCCGCGCAAGGGGCTGCTGGGTAAGATCCGCTCGAAATTCGGAGGCAATGCATGAAACCGGCGCCCTTCTCCATCCACATTCCCGAGACGATCGACGAAGCCGTCGCCTGCCTGTCCGAATACGGCGAGGACGCGCGGGTGATTGCCGGGGGGCAGTCGCTGATGGCGATGCTCAACATGCGGCTGACCGAACCGAAGGTGCTGGTCGACATCTCGCGGCTCGACGCGCTCAAGACGCTTCAGATCGGCCCGGACGGGTTGACCGTGGGCGCCGCGACCACGCAGGCCGAGGTATTCCACCATCCCGATCTTGCCACCCACATGCCCATGGTTCGCGAGGCGCTCACCCATGTGGGCCACATCCAGACCCGCAACCGGGGCACTGTCTGCGGCTCTCTCTGCCACGCCGATCCGTCTGCCGAGATGCCGCTTTTGCTGGCCACGCTCGGCGGCACCGTGACGCTGCAATCCTCGCAAGGCACGCGAGAGCTGTCGGCGAGCGAATTCCAGACCGGGCTTCTGGAGACCGCCAGGCGGCAGGATGAGCTGTGCGTCTCGGCGCATTTCCCCTCGCTGCCGGCGTCCGCCAAATGGGGCTTTCGCGAAATCTCGCGCCGCGACGGCGATTTCGCCATCGTCGCCATGGCCTGCGTGGCCGACAAGGGCACCGT
>JAUIBJ010000220.1 GCA_030428025.1 Alphaproteobacteria bacterium | reverse complement strand
GTCGGGCCCTGCGCGGCAAACCCGCCGGATCGCGACTGCGCGCTCATTTCAAGGCCTCCAGCTTGGCGGGGTCGAAGTCGGGTCCGGGCACCAGTTCCACCCCCTCCTTGGACATTCGCACTTCAACGCCCGCTTCCACGAGTGCGGCCTTAAGGTGATCAACCGTCGAGAAGTCCTTAGTCTGCTTGGCTTCTTGTCGCGCCTTTGCGAGTTGTTCAGCTAATTCCGGCAACTCCGTCCCCACCGCCTCCACGATCCTTAGAATACCATCAAAGGTATCCGCCCGCGCCAAAGCAGAAGCATGCTGCCTCAAATCAAATCCAAGCATCAACTGAGAGGAATAAATTTCGGACACATGGTCACGCAGAGCCCGTTTTCCAAACCTTTGCTCCAAGCTCTTTTTGTGCAAAATCTGAATTGCCGCATGCGTATTCAAGTCGTCGCACAACGCTTCAACAACTTCCGGCAGCGGCTCGCCAGGCACCAACGATTCCAGTTCTTCTGCCCCATTCGAACCCAGCATCCCGGCCCATTCCCTGAGCGTCTCGCTCGCTTCAAATGCCTTTCTCCGGGTCCAGTCCATCGGCTTCCGGTAATGCGTGCTCAGAAACACGAACCGGATCACCTCCCCCGGCACGCCCTGTTCCAGCAGATCATGCACGGTGAAGAAGTTGCCCAGAGACTTGGACATCTTTTTCCCCTCCACCTGCAGCATCTCGTTATGCAGCCAGTAACGGGCGAACTCGCCCTCCGGATGGGCGCAGCAGCTTTGCGCGATCTCGTTCTCGTGGTGGGGGAACATCAGGTCGTTGCCGCCGCCGTGGATGTCGAAGCTTTCGCCCAGCAACTCAAAAGACATGGCCGAGCACTCGATATGCCAGCCCGGCCGGCCGCGGCCCCAGGGGCTCTCCCACCCCGGCAGGTCGTCCGATGACGGCTTCCACAGCACGAAATCCATCGGGTCTTCCTTGTAGGGCGCCACCTCGACCCGGGCGCCGGCGATCATGTCGTCGACCGACCGGCCCGACAGCTTGCCGTAACCTTCGTATTTCCGCACCCGGAAGAGCACATGCCCCTCCTTCTCATAGGCGAAGCCATCGGCGATCAGCCCCTCGATCATCGCGATCATCTGCGGGATGTATTGCGTGGCGCGCGGCATCTCGTCGGGCTCCAGCGCCCCCAATGCGGCCATGTCGTCGAGAAACCATTGGGTCGTCTCGGCGGTGATCTCGCCGATGGGCCGGCCCGTCTCCTTCGCCCGCGCGTTGATCTTGTCGTCCACGTCGGTGAAGTTGCGCACATAGGTCACGTGCTCGGGCCCGTAGACATGCCGAAGGAGGCGATAGAGCACGTCGAACACCACCACGGGGCGCGCATTGCCCAGATGCGCCCGGTCATAGACGGTGGGCCCGCAGACATACATGCGGACGTTGTCAGGGTCGAGCGGCTCGAACCGCTCCTTCTTGCGCGTCTTCGTGTTGTAGAGTGTGATCTCGTCCATAAAGGCCCTCATGCGCAGGCGGCATCCCGCGGCGGGCTTATCAAGTTGGGTTCTAAGATGGAATAGAAGACCGGCCCGCCTGACGATGTCAGCGGATAATGCAGCAGATAATGGTGGGTGCAACGGTCATGGGGCGACCATAGGCGGCCGCCCCCGCCCGGTCAAGCGGTTCCCGTGCAGGGCGCAGGCCGCGGGGCGGGCGCCATCTGCGCCCGGATGGTCAGGGCGATGCCCACCGCGATCACCGCCGCCCCGGCCCAGGTCATCGGGCCATAGACCTCGCCCAATGCCAGCGTGCCGGCCCCCAGCCCCACCGCGGCGGCGACATAGCCGATCTGGCTGAGTAGCACCGGCCCGCCCGCCCGCTGAAGCGCGAAATAGGCCGGAAAGGTCAGCCCGGCGGCCAGCGCCTGCAACCCGGTGGCCAGCGGCACCGCACCGAGGGTATCGATGGGCAGCCCCCCGCCCATGCTCAGTTGCAGCGCGAGGAAGGCGGCGAGCGCGAAAAGATGGCTCCAGAAGGCCAGCGCCGCCGGATGCGCCCCCTCGGGCCAGTCGAGCGTGCGATAGACATTGCCGAGCGCCAGCACCACCGGAATGGCAAAGCCCAGAAGCGGCCAGAAAAGCCCCCCCGCCCCGTCCGCACCGCCGCGCGTGAGCGCCACCATGGCGGCGCCCGCCAGACCAAAGCCGATGCCGATCACCCCCAGCCGCGGCGGCGTGCGAAGCCCGGCCAGCGCGGTCACGCCCAGCGTCGCCACCGGCGACAGCGCGAACATCAGCCCGGCATAACCCGCCCCCACATGCGGGATGATCGCAAAGACCATCCCGTTGATCGCGGCAAAGCTCACGACGCCGGAAATCACGCAATAGCGAAGCATCCGCCCGCGCGGCAGGGTCAGCCGCCCCTGTACGGCAAGCGCCGGCAGAAGCAGCCCCGCCGCACCGGCCGAGACCACCATCGCCCAGACGAGCGGCGGCACCCCCGCCTGGGTGGCGATCTTGCCCAGCGGGAAGTTCGCCCCGAAAAGCGTGCCGGTATAGAGCAGCAGGCCGATGGCCCGCCGGTTGCCGCCGGTCTCAGGCATAGTGGACCACTTCGAACTCGATCCCGTCGGGTCCGTTGAAATAGAACCGTTCACCCGGTTCGTAATCGGCGTGGTTGAAGGGGGTGTAGCCTGCGGCCTTTACCCTGGCCTCCGTCCCTGCAAGGTCATCGACCACCACGCCCACATGGTTGAGCCCCGCTACCTTCGTGTAACGCTCGGGCTCGGGCGCAAGCTCGTATGCCGGGGCGTAGAGCGCGAGGTAGCTGTCGTCATCGCCCACATGCACGGTGAAGCCGTCATTCAGCGCCGGCCCCTCCCAGCGGATGTGCCAGCCGAAGAGATCGCACAGGATCGCGGCGCTGGCCCTGGGGTCGGGGACGGTGATGTTCACATGTTCGAGGTGCATGGGTCTTTCCTTTCGAATTTGATTCTGCGATGAAACCAACGTAATTCCTCAAGTTAACTTGAAGCCAATAGAGAAAATTCCCATGCCGGACAATACGTTGCGAAATCGCGGTTTGACAATCGGCTATGTGGCGGAGCGCACCGGGCTCTCGCCCTCGGCGATCCGCTTTTACGAGGAGGAGGGGCTTGTGCGTCCCGACCGCAACGATGGCGGGCACCGCCGCTATGCCCGCTCGGACATCCGCCGGCTGTCCTTCGTGATGATCTCGCAAGGCTTGGGCTTCACCATCGCCGAGATCCGCGAGGCGCTGGCCGATTTGCCCGAGCACCGCACGCCCGACCGGCGCGACTGGGCGCGCATCTCGCGCCGCTTCGGGCGGGTGCTGGACGAGCGGATCGCGCGGATGCAGGCGCTGCGCGCGCGGCTCGACGGCTGCATCGGCTGCGGCTGCCTGTCGCTAAAGACCTGCGCGCTCTACAACCCGAAGGACAAGGCGCGCAGCCGGGGCCAGGGACCGCGCTATGTGATGGGCGACAGGTCTGACGAAATCTGACCTTCCCGGCGTGCCTCCGGCGTCCGGCGACCTGCTTGACTTGCCCCGCCGCGCCGGGCCATCTGGCGCCGAACGCATGACGGAACCAGAAGGGAAACGGCGATGGAACTCTCGCGCAGGATCACCGGGCTTACCGGCGGTGGCTCGGACGGCTGGGATGTCTATTACCGCGCCCGGGAGATGGTGGCCGAGGGCAAGCCGGTGATCGAACTGACCATCGGCGAGCACGATATCGGCACCGACCGCCGCATTCTGGATGCCATGCACGCGGCCACGCTGCGGGGCCATACCGGCTATTCCATGTTCCACGGCAATACAAACCTGCGCGAAGCCGTGGCACGGCGGGTGACAGAGCAGACCGGCACCCCCACCAGCCCCGACAACGTGCTGGTGGTGCCTGGTGGTCAGGCGGGTCTTTTTGCCACCCATCACGCCGCCTGCGACGAGGGCGACACCGCGCTTTACATCGACCCCTATTATGCCACCTATCCCGGCACGATCCGCGGCGTGGGCGCCCGGGCAAAGGCAATCGCCGCGCGGCCCGAGCGCGTCTTTCAACCCGATCCGGCCGATATCGCCGCCGCCGCCCCCGGCGCGTCGAGCCTGCTTATCAACACCCCCAACAACCCCACGGGCGTCATCTATACCGAAGAGACGCTGCAGGGCATCGCTCGGGTCTGCCAGGAGCACGATCTGTGGCTCATCTCCGACGAGGTCTATGACACCATGGTCTGGCGCGGCCGGCATGTGAGCCCCCGCACCCTGCCCGGCATGGAAAGCCGCACGCTGGTCGTTGGCTCGATGTCGAAAAGCCACGCCATGACCGGCAGCCGCATCGGATGGGTCATCGGGCCGGAAGAGGCGATCTTTCACATGGGCACGCTGGCCACGCACACCACCTATGGCGTGGCGGGTTTCGTGCAGGAGGCCGCCGTCTTCGCCCTTGGGCAGGGCGACGCCTTCGAGGCCGAGATCGCCGCCCCCTTCCGCCGCCGCCGCGACCTGGCGCTGGAGATGCTGGAGGGCCAGACCGCCGCGCGGCCGATCCCGGCCGATGGCGGCATGTATGTGCTGATCGACATCCGCGCGACCGGGCTTTCGGGCGAGGCATTCGCACTTCGGCTGCTGGAGGAACATCTGGTGGCCGTGATGCCCGGCGAAAGCTTCGGTCAGGCGGCGGCGGGCCATGTGCGCGTGGCGCTTACGGTGGAAGACGAGCGGCTGACAGCCGCTCTGGGCCTTTTGATCGAACTCGCGACAGAACTAGCTGCCTGAGACGAAAAAGATGCGACCTCGACTGTTCTGATTGCGACAATGCGTCGCTATTGGAACAGATCGGCCCCGGGAATCGTGATCGGATTCTTCCGTTATCGGAAGGAGCTGGCCCATGTCGCCAAGCTGCAAGATCGCTCTTGTGATCTACACCATTGGTGCCGTCCGCGGACGCGCCGCGCGCGGAAGGCCGTAGGGGCACCCACGCCCCCACACCCGGACCTTTCACGCCAAGGATTATCTTCATCATGAACCAACCCTCTCCGCGCCGTACCGGCGGACGCGCCGCGCGCCGGGCCAGCCGCGCCGCGCCGCTGGCCACCAACATGCGCCCGGTCCGCCCGGGCATGGAATGCGACAGCCTGAAGGTGTTGTCGGAAACCGACATCCTGAAAATCCACGCCGCCGCCCTGCAGGTGCTCGAAGAGGTGGGACTCGCCGACGCGCCGGAAAGCGGCGTGGCGCATCTGACCGGCGCGGGCGCGGTATTGGGCGAGGACGGCCGCCTGCGCTTCCCCCGCGCACTGGTCGAGGACACGCTGGCGCGGGCCAACCGGCAGATCACACTTTTCAGCCGCGACGGCCTCAACGACCTGGAACTGTCGGGCAACCGCGTGCATTACGGCACCGCCGGCGCGGCGGTGAACATGGTCGACGTGGAGGGGCGGAACTACCGCGACAGCACCCTGCAGGATCTGTTCGACGCCGCCCGCATCACCGACCGGCTGGACAATATCCATTTCCTCCAGCGCCCGATGGTGGCCCGCGACATCCCCGACAACCGCGAGATGGACCTGAACACCATCTATGCCTGCTGTTCGGGCACCACCAAACATGTGGGCACCTCCTTTACCGAACCCGATTTCGTGCCCGACGCGCTGGAGATGCTTCACATGATCGCCGGCGGAGAGGACAAGTGGCGCGAACGCCCCTTCGTCAGCAACTCCAACTGCTTCGTCGTTCCGCCGATGAAATTCGCCACCGAGGCCTGCCAGGTGATGGAGCGCTGCATAGAGGGCGGCATGCCCGTGCTGCTCTTGTCGGCCGGCATGGCGGGGGCGACCACGCCCTCGACCATCGCCGGGGCCATCGTACAGGCGGTGGCGGAATGCCTGGCCGGGCTGGTCTATGTGAACGCCGTCAAGCCGGGGGCGCCGGCCATCTTCGGCACATGGCCCTTCGGGCTCGACCTGCGCACCGGCGCGATGACCGGCGGGTCGGGCGAACAGGCGCTGCTCTCGGCGGGCTGTGCCCAGATGCACAAGTTCTACGGCCTGCCCGGCGGCGCGGTGGGCGGGATCACCGACGCCAAGCTGCCCGACATGCAGGCCGGGTGGGAGGCGATGTGTTCGAATGTCATGGCGGGGCTTTCGGGGCTGAACATGGTCTACGAGGCCGCGGGCATGCATGCCTCGCTTCTGGGGTTCTGCCACGAATCGCTCATCCTGTCGGACGACCTGATCGGCCATGCCCTGCGCTGCGTGCGGGGCATCGAGGTGGATGACGAGACGCTGGCGGTGGACCAGATCAAACAGGTCTGTCTGGAAGGTCCGGGCCATTACCTCGGCATGGGCCAGACGCTGGCGCGGATGGAATCCGACTATGTTTATCCCAAGACCGGAGAGCGGATGTCGCCCAAGGAA
>JAUIBJ010000219.1 GCA_030428025.1 Alphaproteobacteria bacterium | reverse complement strand
ATCGACGCCGGGCGCACCTTCACCGACTGGCCGCTGATGGCGGGCGGGGTCCTGCCGGTGGATTTCTGGATGCCCGATCTGGGCTGGCGCAACCTGTTCGAAAACCCCGGATTCGTGCAGTTCTGCCACCGGATCGCGGGTTATCTGCTGCTGGGTTTCGGCGTGATGGTCTGGCTGCGCGGCCGGCGCAGTGCCAATGGAGCCACCCGTACTGCCTTTACCGCCGCCTTCATCGCGCTTTGCGCACAGGTGGTGATGGGCATCGTCACCGTGCTGTATGCCGCGCCCTGGCAGGTGGCGATCGTGCATCAGGTGCTGGCCGTGGTCCTCTGGGTGCTGATCATCCGGGCGCGGTTCCTTTGCCAGTATCCGCTGGCGCAATCGGTGCGGGGGTAAGCGATGGGGGCCTATGATGATCTGCTGGGGTACGATCGCGACACGCAGGCTCTGGCGCAGGTGGCCGGGCGGCTGGCCTGGGATCAGGAAACGGTGATGCCGCGGGGCGCGGCGGCGCAGCGGGCGGAAGAGACGGGCGCGATGGAGGCGGTGCTGCATGCCCGCCGGACCGATCCGCGCGTGGGCGACTGGCTGACGGCGGCGAAGGCGCCGGATGCCGCCGGAGACGCGCAGCTGCGCGAGATCCGTCGCGCCCATGACCGGGCACGCAAGGTGCCCGCCGACCTCGCCACGGCGCTGGCACGGCTGACCAGCCGGGCCCAGGGGATCTGGGCCGAGGCCCGCGCGGCGGACGATTTCGCGGGCTTCGCACCGACGCTCGGCGAGGTGGTGCGGCTCCGGCGCGAGGAGGCGGCGGCGCTGGCCGAGGGCGGCGACCTTTATGACGCGCTGCTCGACGACTACGAGCCGGGGGCGACGGCGGCCGAGCTGGCGGCGATCTTCGACGAGATGCGCCCGGGACTGGTCGCGCTGCGCAAGCGCGCGCTCGAGGCCCCCGCGCCCGAACCGGTGCGCGGCACCTTTCCGGCCGGTGCCCAGCTCGATCTGGCCCGCGATCTGGCGGCCCGGTTCGGCTATGATACGGCGCGCGGGCGGCTCGACATCGCCGTGCATCCCTTCTCTTCCGGGTCCGGTGACGATGTGCGCATCACCACCCGCACCGCCACGGACGACCCGTTCAACTGCATCTATTCCACCATCCATGAAACCGGCCACGCCACCTACGAGCAGGGGGTCGACCCGGCTTTCCGTCTGACCGCGCTCGGGCGCGGCGCCTCGATGGGCGTGCATGAAAGCCAGAGCCGGATCTGCGAGAACCAGCTTGGCCGCAGCCGTGCCTTCTGTCACTGGCTCTATGCCGAGTTGAGGGCGCGGTTCGGCGATATCGGTGTGGCGGATGAAGAGGCCTTCTATGCCGCCGTCAACCGGGTGCATCGCGGCTATATCCGCACCGAGGCCGACGAGGTACAGTATAACCTGCATATCATGCTGCGCTTCGATCTGGAGCGGGCGCTGATCGCCGGCGATCTGGAGGTGGGCGATCTGGAGGCGGCCTGGAACGACCGGTTCGAGGCCGATTTCGGTTATCCGGTGGATCGGCCGGCCAACGGCGTCCTGCAGGATGTGCACTGGTCGGTGGGGCTCTTCGGCTATTTTCCCACCTATGCCCTGGGCAATGTCTATGCCGGCTGTCTTTACCGGGCGCTGCGGAGGGAAGTGCCCGATCTCGACGATCATCTGCTGCGGGGCGATCCCGAGCCCGCCACGGTCTGGCTGCGGAAGAACGTGCACCGCTTCGGGGCGCGCGATCTGCCGCGCGACCTGATCACCCGGGCGTGCGGGGAAGAGCCCTCGGCCGGGCCGCTTCTGACCTATCTGGAGGAGAAGTTCGGCGCGCTCTATCCGGGCTGAAGCCCGGCCTACGGCGAGGCGAAAAACCCCGGCGCAGGGGATCTGCGCCGGGGCTGGGAATGGTGCCTTCCTGTCTGGGATGGGTCAGGCGACCATCTTCTCGACAACCTCGCCGAAGGAAGAGGGCGTGGGGACAATGGTCACGCCCGCCTCCTTGAGGATGTCGACCTTTTCCTGTGCGGATTCGCCGAAGGCCGAGACGATGGCGCCTGCATGGCCCATGCGGCGGCCCTTGGGCGCCGAAAGGCCGGCGATATAGGCCGCGACCGGTTTCTTCATGTGGTCGCGGATGTATTCCGCGGCCTCCGCCTCCTGCGGCCCGCCGATCTCGCCCACCAGCACCACGGCATCAGTTTCCGGATCGTTTTCAAAGAGTTCCAGGATGTCCTTGAAGCTCGACCCGTTGATCGGGTCGCCGCCAATTCCGATCGAGGACGACACACCGATGCCGCGCTCCGACATCTGGCTTGCCGCCTCGTAGCCCAGCGTGCCCGAGCGCCCGACGATGCCGACGCGGCCGGGCTTGTAGATATGCGGCGGCATCAGCCCGGCAAAGGCCTGGCCCGGCGTGATGATGCCCGCGCAGTTGGGCCCGATCAGGCGCATCCGCCGGTCTTCCTTGTAGCGGCGCATGTAGCGCTTGACCTTGATCATGTCCTGCGCCGGGATGCCGTCTGCGATGCAGACGCAGGTCTTGATGCCCGCATCCGCGGCTTCCATGATCGAATCGGCGGCGAAGGGCGGGGGCACGAAGCTGACCACCAGATCGGCGCCGGTTTCGGCCACCGCGCCCTTGACGGTGTTGAAGACCGGCAGGTCCAGATGGGTTGTGCCGCCCTTGCCGGGGGTAACGCCGCCCACCACGTTGGTGCCGTGCTTGATCATGTCCTGGGCGTGAAAGCTGCCGATCCGGCCGGTGATGCCGGTGACCAGAACGCGGGTGGTGCTGTCGATGAGAATGGCCATTACGAGGCCTCCTTCATTTGGGCCGCCTTCCACTCGCCCACGACCTTTTCGGCGGCCTCGGCAAGGGTGCTGGCGGTGGTGATGTTGAGGCCGCTTTCGGCCAGGAGCTTTCTGCCTTCCTCCACATTGGTGCCCGAGAGGCGCACCACCAGCGGCAGTTTCAGGTCAAGCTCGCGCACCGCGCGGATCACGCCCTCGGCGATCCAGTCGCAACGGTTGATGCCGGCGAAGATGTTGACGAGGATCGCCTCGACATTCTTGTCGTTGAGCACGGCCTTGAACGACATCAGCACCCGTTCGGGGCTCGCCCCGCCGCCCACGTCGAGGAAGTTGGCCGGTTCGCCACCCGACATCTTGATCATGTCGAGCGTGGCCATGGCCAGCCCCGCGCCGTTGACGATGCAGCCGATCTTGCCCTCGAGCCCGATATAGGAAAGGCCGCGGTCGCCGGCATAGGTCTCGCGCGGGTCTTCCTGGCTCTTGTCGCGCAGCTCGGAAATATCCGGATGGCGGAAAAGCGCGTTGTCGTCGAAGGCGAGCTTGGCGTCGAGCGCCACGATCTCGTTTCCGGCGGTCACCACCAGCGGGTTGATCTCGACCATGTTGGCGTCGGTGTCGTTCATCAGGTTGTAGCAGCCCATGATCGTCTTGACGGCCGCCGGGATCAGCGCGGGGTCGAGCCCCAGCTGGAAGGCGATCTCGCGCGCCTGGAAGTTCTGCATGCCGACGGCGGGATCGACCACGGACCGGATGATCGACTCGGGCTCGTTGGCCGAGATTTCCTCGATCTCCATCCCGCCCTGGGCCGAGGCCACGACCACCACGCGCTCGAGCTTGCGGTCCATCACGAAGCCCAGATAGATCTCCTGCGCGATATTGGTGGCTTCCTCGATGTAAAGGCGGTTGACCAGCTTGCCCTGCGGCCCGGTCTGATGGGTGACAAGGCGTCGGCCCAGCATCCACTGGGCGGCGTCGGCCACCTCTTCCTCTGAGGCACAGATGCGCACGCCCCCCGCTTTCCCGCGGGCGCCGGAATGGATCTGGGCCTTGACGACCCATTTGTCGCCCGACAGTTCCGAGCAGCGATAGACCGCCTGTTCGGGGGAATAGGCAATGCCGCCGCGAGGGACACTGACGCCGAAGCGCTTGAGCATCTCCTTGGCCTGATATTCGTGAATGTCCATGTCGGAACCTCCTTTTATCCTTTCGCCGCGATCGCGTCGGCGACGGTGATCACGTTGTTGGCCATCCGCTCGCTGGCGGCGTCGATCATCTTGCCGTCGAGGCTGGCCGCGCCGCGGCCCTCGGCCTCGGCCTTGCGCAGCTCCTCGATGATGCGGCGGGCCTTGGTGACTTCCGCCTCGGGCGGCGAGAAGACCTGGTTGGCCAGTTCGATCTGACTGGGATGGATGGCCCATTTTCCCTCGATCCCGAGGGCCGCACCACGCTTGGCGGCCAGCACATAGCTGTCGGGATCGGAGAAATCGCCGAAGGGCCCGTCGATGGCGCGCAACCCGTAGGCGCGGCAGGCCACGGTCATCCGCGACAGCGCGAAATGCCACTGGTCGCCCGGATAGTCGGGGTTCAGCCCGCCGATCACCACCGTGCGGGCGCGGTTCGAGGCGGCATAGTCGGCGACGCCGAAATGAAGCGCCTCCAGCCGGCCGGGGGCGGCGGCGATGGCCTCGACATTGGCCATGCCGAGCGCGGTCTCGATCAGCGCCTCGAGCCCGATCCTGTGGGTGAAGCCCATGGCCTCCTCGATCTGGGAGACCATCGTCTCGACGGTGTAAAGGTCGGCCGGCACACCCACCTTGGGCACCAGGATCGTGTCGAGATGCTGGCCCGCCTGTTCGACGATCTCGACCACGTCGCGATACATGTAGTGGGTGTCGAGCCCGTTGATGCGGATCGACATGGTCTTGCCCTTGGCCTTCCAGTCGATGTCGTTCAGCGCCTGGATGATGTTGGCGCGCGCCTGCACCTTCTCGGGCGGGGCGACGGCATCTTCGAGGTCGAGGAAGATGTAGTCGACCTCCGAGTCGGCGGCCTTGTCGATCATCGACGGGTTCGAGCCCGGCACGGCCAGTTCCGACCGTTGCAGGCGTTGTTTCTTCAGCGGGTGCAGGGTGTAGCTCATGTCTGTCCTTCCTGATGCGGACGTGGGTGTCCGTTGGGATCCGTTGTCGCGCGGATGGGGACTGCGCGACACTTCCCTGCGGGTAACAAAGCGGACGCGGGGAGGGGTCAGGGGCCTGAACGGGTAGGGGGTGACTACCCGGACGACCCCTTGCGGGATGCATTGGAATGCCGTCGCTGCGGTGCAGAGAAGCGCAAGGAAAACAATTGTTTACGATAGGAAACGCAGGTGCGCATCGGCGCCGGAATTTTGGAAAGTTCCGGCCCGGAAAGTTCGAACTTTCCGGGTGAGTCGCGTGGCGGGTGGCGGTGCGCGCGCAACCGGAAACTTGGAAGTTTCCGGGCCGTTTTCTTCGAAGAAAACGGCTACACGACCCGCCGAATCGGTTCGCGGTTGCAGAAGATGACAATCTGGCCGGCATTCTCGATGGCCTGGAAGCCGCGGCGGTCAAGCTTGTTGAAAAACCGGTGTCGGCCGACATACCGTTCGATATCGCGAAGGCTGCGGCGGATCACTCGCCCATCGCGGGCGGCTTTCGACCGGAACAGGTCGGCCATGAAGAGTTCAGACGAAATCGGGCCATGATCGCTCATGGCCCGACTCTGTCTCAATCCTGGTTAACAGACGGTTTACGTCACCAGATCGCCGGGCGTCTGACCGTCGAGAAACGCCTTGAGATTGTCGATGGCGCGGTGCCCCATCGCGGCGCGGGTGCCGTCGGTGGCCGAGCCCAGATGCGGCGCCAGCACGATGTTCTCGTATTTGAGGAAGCGCGGGTCGAGCGCCGGTTCGCCCATATAGACATCGAGCCCGGCGGCGGTCAGCCTGCCGCTGTCGAGCGCGTGAAAAAGTGCGTCCTCGTCCACCACGTCGCCCCGGGCGGTGTTGACCAGAATGGCGCCGGGTTTGAGCGCGGCGAACACATCGGCATTGATCAGCTTGAAGGTGTCGGCCCCGCCGGGGCAGTGGAGCGACAGAAAGTCCGCCTCCGCCGCGACCGCCTCGATGCTGTCCAGCTGTTCGGCCTGGCCGTTGGCCTGCTTGATCTCGTCTGGCACGTCCCAGGCATCCTGAAACACCACCCGCATGCCGAAGCCGCCATGGGCGCGGCGTGCCATCGCCTGGCCGATGCGGCCGAAGCCGACGATGCCGATGGTGGCACCCGAGACCTTCTTGCCGATCATGTGCGTGGGGCGCCAGCCGGTCCAGTTGCCGGCGCGGGTCTCGCGCTCGCCCTCGCCGATGCGGCGGGCGGCGGCCAGCAGAAGCCCCATCGCCAGATCGGCGGTGCAGTCGGTCAGCACCTCGGGCGTGTTTGTCACCGCGATGCCGTTCTCGCGCGCGGCGTCGATGTCGATATGGTTGAAGCCCACGCCGTAATTGGCCATGATCCGCACCTTGCCCTTGGCGGCCGGATAGAATTCGGCCGGGATCTTGTCGGACACGGTGGGCATGATCACGTCGTAGCTTTCCGCCGCCGCCATCCATTCATCGCGGCTCATTGCGGCGTCGGGCTGGCGGAGCG
>JAUIBJ010000218.1 GCA_030428025.1 Alphaproteobacteria bacterium | reverse complement strand
ACGTCACCCTGTCCCAGAACGGCCTGCCGCTCGGCACCACGACCTTCCGCCGCAGCGATCTCGAACGGTTGGAACACGCGCCCGAGCGTCAGGCGCTGGCCGCCGCGGTCTTTACCGACAGCCTGCGGTTCGACAACGTGCCCGATCCCCTGCCGGGGCTGTTTCCCAGGGTGGAATGGCGCATCGCCCCCTTCATGCGCCTCTATACGTTCGACCCCGACAAGCCCTTCCGCGCCGACGTGCGCGTGCGTGCCTCCGTCGACTGGCATCTCGGCAAGGGCTGGGTCGTGAGCGGGACAAGCTCGATCAAGGTGTTCGGCAATCTCGACCATATCACCCGGGCCAGCAATTCGGTCATGCCCCATGTCCGTACCAGCAAACCGCTTTACATCCCGGAAGTGGGGCCGACGATCGACCAACTGACGATCGCCAAATACGGCCGGCTGGCACCGAATTTCTACGGTCGGTTCACCGCCGGCTATCTCGAGATGATGTATGCGGGCGCCTCGGGCGAGGTGCTGTGGAAACCCGTGAACAGCCGCCTGGCGCTCGGGGCCGAGGTCAATGTCGTGCATCCGCGCGACTACGATCAGATGTTTGGCCTGCGCAGCCGGCAGACGCCGGGCGGCGTGATACCGCGGTGGAACGGCCACGTTTCGGCCTATTACGAGTTCGACAGCGGGTTCGACGCGCGGGTTCATGCCGGCCGTTATCTGGCCGGCGACTGGGGCGCCACGCTGGAGGTGGCACGTACCTTCTCCAACGGCTGGACGATCGGGGCCTTCGCCACCAAGACCAATGTCTCGGCCCAGACCTTCGGTGAAGGCTCGTTCGACAAGGGCATCTTCTTTTCGCTACCGCTCAGCTGGCTGCTCGGGCAGCCAACGCAAAAGGGCCTGAGCGATTCCATCCGCACGGTGCAGAGGGATGGCGGCCAGCGTCTGATCGTGCCGGGCCGGCTCTATGATTCCGTCCGCCGGGCCCACCGGCCGAGCGTGGCCGAAAGCTGGGGGAAATTCTGGAGATGAGGCTTACGCGCCTGATGACGGGGATTGCGCTGGCAACGTCACTCGCGGTGACGGCGGGCTGCAGCAATCAGGAGGACGGACTGACGGTCATCACGGCGAGCAAGCTGCTGGTCTCGACGGTCAGGAACAAGCCTCAAAGGCCTGATTCCGCGCGGATGGCCAGGGTCAAATCACGGGCACTGGCCAAGACCGACGATGATCAGGAACTGATGTCGCTCGCCATGCCCTCCGTCAAGGCCGAGAGCGTTTTCGTGATCATCCAGTCGAACGGCGACTACGACACCTGGGCCGTCTGGGGACGGACGGACCGGCGCACGGTGACCACCAAGCGCGGCATCATCACCGCCACCCGCGCGGTGCCGCCGGATCTGATGTCAGCCGATGTCGACGAGGTTCTCACGCTGGTCGAAAACCGTGAAGAAGGTTCGGCGCTCTATACCCAGCGCTATCTCGACGGCAATCACAAGATCGTCGAGGCCAAGTATGCCTGCACGGTGACCCGTGGCTATGAGAAATTCGTGGAATACGGTGCGATCCAGGCGCCGGTGCTGCAGATGTTCTCAAGCTGCTTCTCGGCGGATCGGCAGATCGTAGATCAGTTCCTGGTCACCGATCAGGGCCGCATCGTCCAGTCGCGCCAATGGGTCGGCCCGGTTCTGGGCTTCGCGATCATGCAGCGCCTGCGCTGAACGCCGCCGTGCTTCGGGGCGTGATTTCCCGGCATATCCGGAAAGAAAAACGGGCCCGCATGCGGGCCCGTTGAAACCTTTCGCGAATGACCTCAGCCGTCAACCTCAGTTGGTGCTGCCGGTGGTGGTGGTGGTCGTCGTCGTGGTCGTGGTCGTAGTGGTGACCGACGACGAGCCATCGTTCAGCAGGATGAGAGCCGCGGCAGCGGCGGCAGCAGCGGCGGCCGCGCCGGATTCGGGCACGTAGCCGGGTGCGCAATCGTCGTCATCGTCAGCAATGTCGTCGTCGTCGCAATCGTTATCCGAGTTCTGAGTCGCCAGGAAGGGGTCGTTGGCAAATGCGGGCGCGACAGCAGCCACGCTCATGAACGCACTTGCGAGCAGTATCCAAAATTTGGTCATCGTTTTCTCCAAACCGGTTGCGGAGGTTCGGCGAACCTTCCTGCCAAGTTAATGCTGTGACCTGCATACTTCAATACCGCGCCCGGATAAAGACCAATCTCGGTCAATCGGCGGTGTTGTGCACAGATGCCACGCGCGCCGTTTCCCGGCAAGCTAGTTTGGCGGGCACTTGCACAGCAAGCGATCTCAGGACGGTTCCCGCAGGCCCACCACATCGGAGGATTCGACCTCCTGCCCACTGTCCATGACGAGAATTGGCGTGCCATCCTCGTTGCGCGCTTCGACGATTCGGGCATGCACATGCACCGGATCGACCGAGATCAGTTCACCGCGCAAATGGGATTCGACGGTCAGGCTGTAGGTGCCGGCGGGCAGCGGGGCACCCGATGCGCTCACGCCGGCCCATTCCATCTCGTGGCGATCCGTGCTGACCGACAGGCGCTGCACCTCATTGCCGAGCGCGTCGGAGACGACGAGCGTGGCCGAATCGGCCAAATGATCGCCCTTCACTGTCAGCGTGACGGGGCTGCCGGAAAAATTGACCGGCATGTCGGCACGCGCCGCCATCCCGACCCAGCCCGAAAGCTGCGACACGCTCAGCGCACCCATCTGGGCGCCCAGCGCGCTCAGAAGGTCATTGGTGCGCACCTGCTGCTCCACCGTCGAGAAGGCGGCCAGCTGAGTCGCGAACTCGGTGCTTTCCATCGGGTTGAGCGGGTCCTGATTCTGCATCTGGACGGTGAGCATCTTCAGGAAGGTTTCGAAATCCGACCCGATCATGGTGCCGCCTTTCCGGGCGGCGTCGGCGTCGGCGCCGGGCCGGCCGGCACTGGCCGGGCCGGGAGCGCTCTGCGCGGTGGGAGGAATATCCAAGGCGGGTTCCTTTCTAGAGTCGTATATCGATTCGGTCGGCTGGGCTGCCGACCAGCGGACGTTGGGCAGTTTCCGCGGGAGACTCGGCGCCGGGATCCGCCGTCTCGCCGGGTCCCTCGCCGGAGAAGTCGGCCTGGGCGGAAAAAGGATGGCCGCGATTCCCCTGTCCGAAGGAGAATTCGGCCGTGCCGTAGCCGATACTGCGGAAATCCTGGGCCAGCATATCGGCATGGCGACGGAGCAGGTCGAGCGTTTCCGGCCGGTCGGCCTGAATGGAAACGATGATCCCGCCATCCGAGGGCGTCATCTGGATCCGTACCTTGCCCAGTTCGGCCGGGTTGAGCAGGATTTCGAAACTGCGGTCGGCACTGCCCTGAACGGCGGCCGAAATCTGCCGCACGGGGCTGGCGCCGTGTTCCGCCGCGACGGGATGCGCCGGAGCTGACGCGGTGGCCCGGACCGGTGCCATCGGTTCGGCGCGAAAACGCGACTCGCCGGACAGCAGGGGATCGTCCTCGGCAGAGAGCCGGCCGGCAAGGCCAGCCTCGGTTTTGGGCGCCGGGCCTGGCACGGGTCCTGCCTTGGCGGCAGGGGGCGCCGCAGGACGCTCCGTCGAAGCCGGCACCGGGGGCAGGGCGTGCTTCCTGACGTCAATCGGCGCTGAAGGGTCGGCGCGGTCGTCAACGGCACTTCGCAAGGCCGGTCGCGGCAAAGCCGGCTCGGTTCGCGCGGGCATCATCTCGGGTGCCGGGATTCGCGGTCCGGCGGGGGCCGAATGCGGCTTTGCCTTGCCCCGGTCGGCGCCGGGAATCGGCGCCAAGGCCGTACGGATCGGCTCCGGCCTTGGCGTGGGGGCCGGTTCGTACGATCCCGTACCCGGGGCCGAGGCCAGTGTCGGCCGTGGCACACCAATGCCGTCGTTCCCTCTTGCCGAGGGCAAAGGCGGCGGCGCCAAGGGCGCAACAGGAGGTGCCGCGCCGGGCGCCGGGCTCACGGTCGCGTCGGGTATCGGGCCGGAAGGGATCAGGCCGGGTGTCGGCAAGGGAGAGGTCTGGCGAGCACCCATGGCCGCCCCGTCCGGAACGGGGGTCAGGCGAAGCGATGCGGAGGCCGGTGTTGACTGTACCTCCCTGGCGAGCGGGATCACCCGGGCCAAATCTGGAGACGGCGCCGATTCCGTCCGGACCCCAGCCATTGGCATCGGGACAGTTCCCGCCGTCGGGAACAAGCGCGCCGGTTCGGTGCTTACTGGCGTGACATCGGAAGCCTGGCTACGGTGCCCTGCGTTGGCCCCGGTCCGGTCGAGTCTCGCCTGGCTCTCTTCGGCAGGGGGGGTCATGGCGGGAATGCCGCCCCGGAACTCCGGAATCATCCCGGATCCAGGCTGCGCGGGCCGCATCCGAGCCAGAACTCCCGCATCGGCGGAGTCACTCCGGTCCACGACGGCGGATCGCGTCACTTCCCTCCCGGCGTCGCCGGCGCGGCCGGCAGTCAAAACCTTGCGCGCTTCGGCCATCGGTTCAAAGCTATCTTCGAGAGTGCCCTCGGCAATGGCGGCTCCGGCCTTCCGGGGTTGCGAACCGACCGTTCCGGCCGCCGGGAGCTTGCCGTCATCGCGCTCCCCTTTCGACACTGGCAGCGGCACCGGGCCAGCACCGGGTGAGGCTGCAACGGGGCGGACGCGTGTTTCCACATCTTCCGGAGCGGCTGCCGGGCCCCGCAGGTCCTGGAGCGTTCGGGAAACCTCGGGCGCGGGCACGGGCACGGGCACGGGCACGGGCACGGGCGCGGGCGAGCTTTCAGGTATTGTTGGCGCGGTCAGGCGTGGGCTATCTGGAAACGCAGGCGCGGGCGCGCGCTGACTTTCGGGAACCGTCGGCACAGTCGGGCCTGCCACACCACCCCTGACCCGCGCGGACCGCGACTCGGCAGGCGCCACCTCTGCCTGGCCGGCGGCCCCGTCACGCGGCGTGGCCGGGGGCGTCATCGGCACCGACGACACAGGAGCGGTCACCGGCGAAATCCCCGCAACTGGCGTGCGGGTACGGACGGCGGTGACGGGTGGTGCCGCCGGTACTTCGGCACGTGCCATCGGCTTTGTGGCGGAAACCGAAAGGACCGTGGGAAGATGCTGCGCCGGGCGGATCCCGGACAGAGACCCGGGCGACGGCGCCGCGGGCTCGTCCGCCGTCGCCGGCGTCCCCGCCGCTGGTGTCGGCAGGGCAGAAAAGGGCATGGCAGGCACACCGTTGCGTGGCCGGATCGCCTCTGGATGCATTTCTGTCTGTCCCAAGGCCCGCGCGGGTGTCGCAAGTGGCAAGCGTGCCGGCGTTGCCGAGGCGTGTTTCTCCGGTTCCGTGGCGGTTTGGAGCTTCGCCGCAAACGGACCGCTCGCCCTCTCTGCCGCGTAACGCTGCACCATGCCGGAATCTTCGCATCGGTGCCCGCGATCGGGAGGCGCTGTTCCGGCAGGATCGAGCCGCCCGGTTGCCACTTCCGGACCGCCCCTGAGCCCGGCCTGGCCCGTATCGATAGGCAGGGGCAGGTGAGGCTCGCCGGTGGTGGGTTGGGTGCGCACGAGACCCCCGGCACGGGCCGAATCGGGGCCGCTCCCCCTTTGGTCGAGGAGAGGTTCCGTGCGGTCGATATCGGCCGTATGCGCCACCTCGGCAAGCGATGGCGGCATGGCCTCGCCTGCCGGCACCGCGATCATCGGCGGCCGCTGAGGGGAAGACTCGGCTTTCCCGGTCGCCAGCGGCAGGTTCAGTTTCGCATCGACCGCAGGATCAAGCCCGATCGATGAAACGGTTTGCACGACAGATGTGCTCTCGCGGTCTTCTGGCGCGGTGGCAGATGGCGCGGGAAGATCCGTCCGCGCCAGACCCGGCGTCGCCTCGCGCCCGGCGCGGGGGGCCGCCGCCACGGTCATCGGGCGATCCTCGCCCCATGACGGCGAAATCCCGTGATCGGAAAGAAACCGGCGTAACTCGGCGCTTTTCGCCGTCTCCGCCCCGCGTTCCGGCAGGTTCGAGGCGGTAAGCGACCTGAGGATTTCGCCGAAAGCCCTGGGATCGAGCCCTTCGAGATCGAGTTCGTTCAGACCGGCCTGGCGCAATTCGTCGGGCAGGAGCGCGTCGATGGCGGGCGCGTCGTTCCCGCCCTCTGCAACCGGTGGGACACCAGGCGTGGGGGCTTCCGTCGACCGCTCAGAAAGCCGCGCGAAAATCTCCCGGAAAGCCCCGGGCGCATCACCGCCGGCCTCCGCGGCGCCGCCATCGGTCGGCACGTGCAAGGCGGGGCCGGCCCCGAGACCGTCCGATGCGTCGCCCTTTCCGATCAGTCCGGTGAAAAAAGAAAACATGCTCATACTCCGGGATTTCTTCCTCGCCAGAGAGAGCATGACAAACGCCGGTTACCGGTTCTTTACCGCTTTTGCGTCAAATGACAGGGAGTTTCTTCGAATTGGAGGCAATACTGTGACAGATTTTTTACCGCTGGCCGCGGAGCGCACCGC
>JAUIBJ010000217.1 GCA_030428025.1 Alphaproteobacteria bacterium | reverse complement strand
GCGGGCGAGGCCGGAGACAACCACATAGCCGGCCGTCGAAAGCTCTGCCGCCAGCGACCGGGCCATGCGGAGACCCAGCGAGGAGGCGTTGCGCGCACCGACGAGGGCCACCGCCGGGCGTTCGAGCACCGAGAGGTCGCCCATCGCCCAGAGAAGCGGCGGCGCGTCGGCCGTCTGGGCCAGAAGCGCCGGATAGGCCGGCGCGCCGATGCAGATCATGTGGGCGCCCACCGCGCGGGCGCTGCGCAGTTCGGCCTCGGCGGCGGCTTCGGGGCATGGGGAATAGTTCTCGACGCCGGCAGCGCGGGCGACCTCGGGCAGGGCCGAGAGCGCCGCCTCAGCGCTGCCATGCTCGGCCATCAGCCGGTAGAAGGTCGAGGGCCCGACCCGGCGAGAGCGCAGCAGACGAAGCCACGACACCCGATCATCTTCCGTGGTGGGTGGGAGTGGGGGGTGAGTGGAAGGATGTGTATCCTCGGACATCGTGACTCCGCCTGCTTGCAGGGGAAGTCGTAGCGCGGGCAGGGTTAATGGCGGGTAAACCAAATCCGGAAACACCAAAATTTTCTGACAGCGCAGAAATTTTTGAAATCTCCGGGCCGGTTTCATTGCAGAAACCGGTGTCGCCCGTCAGCCCGCCGCCGAGCCGCCCACTGTCAGCCCGCCGATCATCACCGTCGGCTGGCCAACGCCCACCGGAACCCATTGGCCGGCCTTGCCGCAATTGCCCATTCCCGGATCGAGGGCCATGTCGTTGCCGAGCGCGCGGATCTTCTGCAGCGCCGTGGCGCCGTCGCCGATCAGCGTCGCGCCCTTGACCGGTGCGCCGACCTTGCCGTTCTTCACGCGATAGGCCTCGGTGCAGGAGAAGACGAACTTGCCGTTGGTGATATCCACCTGCCCGCCGCCGAAGCCCACGGCATAGATGCCGTCCTTCAGGTCGGCCACGATATCGGCGGGGTCGGCCTCGCCGCCCGTCATGTAGGTGTTGGTCATCCGCGGCATCGGCGGGTGGGCATAGGATTCGCGGCGGCCGTTGCCGGTGGGGTCGACCCCCATCAGCCGCGCGTTCTGCCGGTCCTGCATGAACCCAACCAGGATACCGTCCTCGATCAGCACGTTCCTGGCCGAGGGCGTGCCTTCGTCATCCACTGTCAGGCTGCCCCGGCGGTCGGGGATGGTGCCGTCGTCGAGCACGGTGACGCCCGGCGCGGCGATCCGGCTTCCCATGAGCCCGGCGAAGGCGGAGGAGCCCTTGCGGTTGAAATCGCCCTCCAGCCCGTGGCCGATGGCCTCGTGCAGCAGGATGCCGGGCCAGCCGGGGCCGAGCACCACGTCCATCACGCCTGCGGGCGCCGCCTCGGCCCGCAGGTTGACCAGCGCGATCCGGAGCGCCTCGCGCGTCTTGGCCTGCCAGTCGGCCGGGTCGAGCAGGCCCGACAGCCCCACGCGCCCTCCGCCGCCGGCATGGCCGGATTCGCGGCGCCCGTCCTGTTCCACGATGACGCCCACATTCACCCGGGTCATCGGGCGGATATCGGTGACTTCGGTGCCGTCGGGGCGCAGAATCACCACCTCCTGATGCGAGGCGGCGATGGTGGCGCTCACCTGTACCACGCGCGGGTCGAGATCGCGGGCGAAGGCGTCGATTTCGCGCAAGGTTTCCAGCTTGACCGGAAAGGACGCCCCGACAATGGGATCATCCCCTGTATAGAGGTGCCGGTTGGTGCGGGGCGGGGGCGGGGCCATCGTGCCGCCGCCGTCGCCTACCGCGAGGCGCGCGGTTTCCACCGCACGGACCAGCGCTCCTTCGGAGATGTCGGAGGAATGGGCATAGCCCGACACCTCGCCGCGCACGGCACGCAGCCCGAACCCTTCGGAGGCGTCGTAGGAGGCGGATTTCACCCGCCCGTCGTCGAAGACCAGAGCCTCGGACCGGCGCCGCTCGAGGAACAGCTCGCCGTCATCCGCCCCAGCGGTGGCCTCCTGCAAACGCTTCAGGGCGGTGTCGCGGTCTAGCCCGGTCTCGAAGGGGCGAAAGGGGGATTCGGTCATCTGTCGGTCCTTTTCGGGCGGCCGGGCGGAGTTTGATCTGAATCAAAAAAGCGTCCGTTTGCCGCAATGCGCGTTCTTGTCTGCCCGATCAGAATATGGTTTCTACGGTCAGCAAGAAAAGGGCCAGACGGGACTCCGGCCTTTGGCCTACCTATTAACACACGACGAGTGCATCAACCGATCAGGGTGACCTATGCTACGAATTTACAGCTTCCTGGCCGCCATGGCCTGCATGTTCGCCGTTCCTGCCTTCGCGCAGGACGGCCTTGAGACCATCGGCAAGCCGACGCCCGGCGCAATGGGTTTTCAGCCCGCAGGGACGGAGCTGGCCCGCGATCTGCACTGGCTTGAGCACATGATTCTGGTGATCATCACCGCGATCGTGCTCTTCGTCTGTGTTCTGCTGCTCATCTGCATCGTGCGCTACAACCGCCGCGCCAACCCCCAGCCTGCGAAATTCACCCACAATTCGCCGGTGGAAGTGGCCTGGACGGTTATCCCGATCGTGATTCTCGTTTTCATCGGCGCCTTCTCGCTGCCGGTTTTGTTCAAGCAGCAGGAAATCCCCGAGGCGGACATCAACATCAAGGTCACGGGGTATCAGTGGTTCTGGGGATATGAGTACGAAGACCACGATTTCGGATTCGAAAGCTTCCTTCTGGCCAGGGAAGATCTGGCCGATTACGGCTACAGCGAGGACGAATACCTGCTGGCCACCGATACGGCCGTCGTGGTGCCCGTGGGCAAGACCGTTGTCATGCATGTGACTGGCGCCGACGTCATTCATTCCTGGACCATTCCGGCCTTCGGCGTGAAGCAGGATGCGGTGCCGGGGCGGATCGCACAGCTATGGTTCAAGCCCGAGAAGGAAGGCATCTATTTCGGCCAGTGTTCCGAGCTGTGCGGCAAGGATCACGCCTATATGCCGATCACCGTGAAGGTGGTGAGCCAGGAAGCCTATGACGAATGGCTTGATGGCGCGATCGACCAGTATGCGGGCACGCCGCGCACGGTGGACGTGGCTTCGGCCGAATGATCTGGATGCCGGGCTGAAGCCCGGCCTACGCGAAACCGGTAGGGCGGGCCTCGGCCCGCCACCCTTTGGAAGAGACCATGAGCGACGCAAGCCTCAACACCACGACGACCCAGACCGGCGAGGCCGGGTTCGGCGACTATTTCGCGCTGCTGAAGCCCCGGGTGATGACGCTTGTTGTCTTCACCGCCTTCGTCGGCCTCTTCGCCGCGCCGGGAACGGTGCACCCGGTGATCGGCTTTGCCGCAATCCTGTTCATCGCCGTGGGCGGGGGTGCCTCCGGCGCGCTCAACATGTGGTGGGACGCCGATATAGACCGGGTGATGAAGCGTACGCGCGGCCGGCCTATCCCCGCGGGCAAGGTCACCGAATCCGAGGCCTTCGCCTTCGGCATGACGCTGGCGGCGATGTCGGTGGTGATGCTGTGGCTGGCCACCAACGCGCTGGCCGCCGCGATCCTGGCCTTCACCATCTTCTTCTATGTCGTGATCTATTCGATGTGGCTCAAGCGCTGGACGCCGCAGAACATCGTCATCGGCGGCGCCGCCGGGGCCTTTCCGCCGATGATCGGCTGGGCCGCGGCCACCGGCAGCGTCAGCCTCGAATCGGTGCTCATGTTCACTCTGATCTTCTTGTGGACGCCGCCGCATTTCTGGGCGCTGGCCCTGTTCATGAAATCCGACTATGAAACAGCCGGGGTACCGATGCTGACCGTGACCCACGGCCGCCGCTCGACCCGTACGCATATCCTGGTTTACACGCTGGGTCTGGCCGCCTTCGCCATCGGCACCGGGTTTTCGGCCGTTGGCGGCCCGATCTACCTGATCGTTGCGCTGGCGCTCAACGCGGCGTTCCTCAAGGGCGCCTGGGCGATCTGGAGGCGTGACGAGGTGGCGGCGGAGACCGACGGCTACCGGGCGGAGAAATCCTTCTTCAAGCTGTCGCTGTTCTATCTCTTCGCGCATTTCGGCGCGATCGCGCTGGATGCGGCGATCGCACCCTTCGGCATGGGAGGCTGGTGATGATGGCATTGTCCAGACAACATGAACTCCACAAGCGGCGCTTTTCTCGCAATCTCGGCCTTGGGCTGGTTCTGGCGGGATTCGTGGCGCTGGTCTTCGGTCTGACGGTGGTCAAGGTTTCGACCGATGATTTCACCATGACGCCGGCGGAGGCCGTGAACTGATGGCGATGGATCCCAAAGCGAAGACTGTGGTGCGCCTTCTGAGCGTCGTTCTGGTAATGGGCGGGCTCGCCTGGGCGTCGGTCCCGTTCTACAACTGGTTCTGCCGTGTGACAGGCTTCGGCGGCACCACCGCGCAGGCGGAGGCCGGATCCGACGATATTCTCGACCAGACCATCAAGGTGCGCTTCTCGGCTTCGAAAGAGCGGGACTTTCCCTGGGAATTCAAGCCCATGCAGCGCGAGGTCGAGCTTCGTATCGGCGAAACCGGGCTGGCCTTCTACGAGGCCTACAACCCCACCGACCGCCCCGTTGCCGGGCAGGCCGCCTATAACGTCGCCCCCTACGAGGCCGGCGGCTTCTTTACCAAGATCGACTGTTTCTGCTTCACCGAACAGGTGTTGCAGCCCGGCGAACGGGTCGAGATGCCTTTGACCTTCTATGTCGACCCCGAGATCGTCACCGACAGGGACGCGAAATACGTCCATACGATCACGCTGGGGTATACCTTCTACGAAATCGACCTTCCCGAGGCGCAGGCAGCGCTTGCGACGGACGGCGAAACAAGTAAAACCACGAACTAAAACACGCTTTGGCGAGGGATAACGCACCATGGCTCACGAAAAAAACCACGACTATCACATCCTGAACCCCTCGATCTGGCCGCTGATCGGGGCGGTGTCGGGCTTCGTGATGCTCTTCGGGGCGGTGTTGTTCTTTCACGATCACGGGCCCTGGGTGATGCTGATGGGCGTTGTCGGCGTGGCCTACACGATGTTCGGCTGGTGGGCGGACACGATCAAGGAAAACCACATGGGCGATCATACCCCGGTGGTCCGGATCGGCCTGCGCTACGGTTTCATCATGTTCATCATGTCCGAGGTGATGTTCTTCGGTGCGTGGTTCTGGAGCTTCTTCAAGCACGCCATGTACCCGATGGACCCCGCCGGCATGAGCCCGGCGGTGGATGGCGTCTGGCCGCCCGCGGGGATCGAGACCTTCGATCCCTGGCACCTGCCGCTGATCAACACGCTGATCCTGCTCTGCTCGGGCGCCGCGGCCACCTGGGCGCACCATGC
This sequence comes from Alphaproteobacteria bacterium, assembly GCA_030428025.1. Classification (GTDB taxonomy): domain Bacteria; phylum Pseudomonadota; class Alphaproteobacteria; order Rhodobacterales; family Rhodobacteraceae; genus Roseovarius. The sequence goes on along the minus strand of JAUIBJ010000217.1, from coordinate 1,200 downwards.
GCTTGTGCATGAGAACAACCGCCAAGACATGAAATGGGGGTTGACCCTCGCCATCATTCTCGGGGCGCTTTTCACCGTCTTCCAGATCTACGAGTACAGCCATGCGGGCTTCGGCTTCGCCGGCAATATCTATGGCGCCAACTTCTTCATGGCCACGGGCTTTCACGGCGCGCATGTGGTGATCGGGACGATCTTCCTTTTCGTCTGCCTGATCCGGGTGATGAAGGGGCATTTCACGCCCGAAAACCATGTCGGCTTCGAGGCCGCCGCCTGGTACTGGCACTTCGTCGATGTGGTGTGGCTCTTCCTTTTCGCCGCCGTCTACATCTGGGGCGGCTGAGGGCAAGGTGACGGTGCGCTGAAGCGCACCCTACACGCGATCCCGTAGGGTGCGCTTCAGCGCACCCTTTTCAATTCAGGGAAACCTTTCGTGCGGTTCATAATTCCCCTGCTCTTCGGCCTCATTGGCGTCGCCGTGCTGGTCGCACTCGGCATCTGGCAGGTGCAGCGGCTGGCCTGGAAGGAAGCCGTGCTGGCCGAGATCGAAGCACGCATCGCCGACGAGCCAGTGCCGCTTCCCGCCAGCCCCGACCCCGTGGCCGACCGCTACAGGCCGGTCGAGATGACCGGCCGCTTCGCCCCCGGCATCCTCCGCGTGCTGGTCAGCCGCAAGCAGGTGGGCGCGGGCTATCGCATCGTCTCCCCTTTCGAGACGGCGGCCGGGCGCAGCGTTCTCGTCGACCGGGGCTTCGTCAAGGTGAACGCCTCCCTCTCGCCGCCACCGGCAGGGGAGGTGACGGTGACGGGCAACCTGCACTGGCCCGACGACCGCAACAGTTCCACGCCCGAAAACGATGTCTCCGGCAACACCTGGTTCGCCCGGGACATCCGCCAGATGGCCAAGACGCTCGGCACCGAGCCGGTGCTGGTCGTGCTGCGGGATTTGTCGCAACCTGACCAGAGCGTGACGCCGCTGCCTGTCGACACGAGCGGGATTCCCAACGATCACCTCGAATACGCGATCACCTGGTTCTCGCTGGCCGCCATCTGGGCGGCGATGACCGGGTATCTTATCTGGCGCATGCGCAAACCCGAGAAAGGCGCGAGACCATGAAATACATCTCGACACGCGGCAACGCCCCGGTTCTGGGCTTCGAGGACGCCATGCTGACGGGGCTGGCGCGCGATGGCGGGCTCTAC
>JAUIBJ010000216.1 GCA_030428025.1 Alphaproteobacteria bacterium | reverse complement strand
CTCGGCGCCCGGCGCGCCCTCGATCAGATGGTCGATCCGGGCGGTGTTGAAGAGCGACGTGCGCCGCTTGATGCCATGCACCTCATAGCCCTTCTCCAGCAGAAACTCCGCCAGATAGGCCCCGTCCTGCCCGGTCACCCCGGTGATCAGTGCTGTTTTCTGGCTCATGTCAGTCTCGCCCCTGGTTCGGGCTCACCCGATAAAGGCTAACGCGGGGGATGAAAAGGGGGTTGGCCCGTGTGCAGGGCAGTTGTCGGAGGCATTGCCGATCGGAAGGGGCACGGAGAGCATCAGTCTCGCGCCTTGCGCCCGGGCAAAAGCGCGGCTGCGCGCCTTTGGCAACGCTCCCGAGACAATCCTCGAAAGCTTCGGTTCCGGCGCCTCGACGGCCCCTGACGGGCGCGATCCGATTTCACCGCCGCTATTTCACGTCCTTGAAGCAGCGGAAGCCCAGGTGATAGTTGCGGTGGCTGTTGGAGGCCATCACCCGCCCGCCATGCCAGAAGGGCGCCCGCCAACGGCTCCAGTGGGTATGGGCGCGCACCGTATCCCAGATGAACCAGCTGCCCTTCATTTCGGTCACGCCCAGCTTGCGGCTGCCGCGGCTGGCCATCTCGTCTGGCGAGAGCGGCAGGTTCATGTGCTCGGCGGCATTGCCGTCGATATCGTAAACGCCCAGCGGGCTTTTGCAGGCCGGAAAACTGCCCGAGGGATAGGTGTTCGATCCGCAACCGGTGAAGCTGCCGCCGTTGCAGCCGCCGTTCTTGAAACTGCCGGTGGCGCAGACGCCGGATTTCCACTGTGGCCCGATGCTGTAGCGCGCGCTGCTCTGGTACTTGGCGTTATGCGCCGCCCGGGCCGCCTGCACGCTGCGGCCGAAGAAATAGTCGGGCGGGGTCAGCGCCCCGTGCGAGGCGCCTTCCCATTCATGCGCGTCGCCGATCCGCTTGCCCTCGGCCCAGCACAGTTCTGCCGCCTCGTTCGCGCGCACCCAGGTCACCGGGTACATCCCCGGCACGTTCGGCCATTCGAACATGTCGGCGCAGACGGTGGCATCCTCGGGGCTTTGGCTGGCCGGATCGTAGAGCGGCGCCATGTAGGGCTCGCCGCAGATCCGCTCGAACTGGGCGTTGCGGTAATAGGTCTTCGGATCCTGCCCCAGCTTGGCGGCCAGCTGTTCGCGTGTCATCGGGTGGCGGGTAACAGACGGGTTGCCCTGGCCGATATAGCTCGATCCCGAAAAGACTGACCGGATCTTCTGCATCTCGGCATTGCTCAGACCCCGGGCCGCCTGCATTTCCCGAAACATCTTTTCGTTGTTTTCCTGAAGCGTCTGCGCCCCGGCCGGCAGGCCCGTAGCCAGAACCAGAAGCCCGGCCGCTATCGACTTGCAAAGACTCCGCATGCTTTTCCCCGTCACTTTCTGAGCAGATAGATGAAATCCCGGTTGTCGGCATAGCCCACGAAACGCGGGATCAGGTTGCCGTCGCTTCCGCGCGTGTCGGCCTCGGCCATGCCCGCGACCAGATGATGCGGAATGACGTTGCGGTCTTCCCGCGTGTATAGCGCCATATAGGTGAGATCCTGCGAGTTCATGTCGAGCAGCATCGCGTGATCGCAGCCATAGGCCTGAAACGTCCGCGCCATGGCCGAGGGCGTGGCGGTGGAGAAATAAGCATAGATCAGGAACTTGCGGCCGTCCTGTTCCTTCATGCAGGTGCCGCCCCGCAAGGTCCGCAGATCGGCCTCGGCCGAACCCGACCAGTTGCCGCCCAGCCAGCTGGTCACCTGATCGCCGGGCACGCCATCCTCGATGAGCGGCACGCCGTTCTGGCGGGCGAAGCGGATGCGCGGCAGGATTTTCCTGTCGGCCTCGGTCCATTTTCGCATGTCGATCGAGCCGTCATCCATCACGATGATCGTCGACAGGCCCGGGTGCAGCTTGCTGAAAAGAACCCCGTGCGACAGGAAACCGTAATGGTGGCCGTAATTCGTGAAGGCCTTGTCGCCCGCCCGCCAGGCCCCGTGTGATCGCTTGAACCCGCCGGTGAAGGCAGCGGCGACCCGGTCGGTCAGCGCGGGGCTGAGCATGCCGGTGCGCGTCAGGGGCGCGGCGGTGTTGAACCCGTCCGGTCCCGGCAGGTTCCAGTTCTTGCCCGACCCGCTCGGCCGCGGGGACCAGTCGAGCCGCGGGTGATCGGTGCCCACTTCGTAGCCCAGATCGAATTGCGCCATATCGAAGGCCACAAGATAGACGTCTGCCCGGCTTTCGACCCCGTCCAGCCAATGCGTCTCGCCCTTGCGGTTGAGGATGTCGGGATGGATCATGCCGGGCTGCATCGCGCTGGCATAGACGCCGGGCGCCTCCTTCACCGCGTACCAACTGCCAGCCTCGACTCCGTTTTCGGCGCCTTCCAGGTCGAAGCCGAAATAGGTGCGGATCACCGGATGGCGCGACAGGTTGGCCTGGCCAAGCGCGGCGGCCACATCGCCTGCGTCGCCACCGGCGATAACCTCGCCGGAGCTCATATAGGCATCTTCGTAGAACGAGCCCTTGATAAGGTTCACGATATCGTCGCCGAAGACCACGTTGTCGCGCAGAAACTGCGATACCGCCTCGCGATTGGTACGGGATCCGCGCACCTCATTGCGCAGAAAAGCACGCTGATCGCAGATCGGCGCATAGGGCAGGCCCGAGGATCTGGCCTTTTCCAGTTCCGACGGACGCCCCTCCCACGGGGTGCAGCGCGAGACCATGCCGCTGTTTTCGAAGACCAGCGCCGGCTCGTCCTTGGTCTTGAGCGACAGATGAGTGCTTTCGGGGTCGGTGACTTCCAGATGATAGGTGTCTGTGCGCCGACCGCGCACCACGGTGGTGACGTCGAGCAGGAACCAGGTGTTGAAATTCGGGTTGAGCGACGTAAGCTCGATCACACCGGCATTGCCGTAATCGGTGCGGACCGAGCGACGAAACGGCTGAATCTCCACGATTGTCTTCGCGCGGTCCGCTTCATAGTCCTGCCATTGCCGTGCCAGCCGCTCCTCGTCGCCGGTCTCCCGGTCCGTGGCCTGCGCATGAGGCGCCGTTGCCAGCGCCGCCGCCACTGCGGCCGCCGGCGCGGCGACTTTCATCAAATGCCTGAATTTAAACACCCAATTTCCCTTTGCGATGTTCCGGCGAGCTCTCCTGGCCCCGGTCGGAAGGAGGTTCAAAAGGTTGGTCATGCCCCCCCAGGCACACCACTCGCCTTCATGCTATTGGTTGAACCCAAACTTCTCAAGATGTTGATGCAATTCGAGCCGTTTCGACAGCCTCTATGGCCGCAATGGCGCAGTACTGCCCGAAGGATGGGCGTTGTGCTGTTTCTCCGGCCGGAAGGGCGAGTGGCCCCTCGCGGCGGGTTAGGACATGCACGCGCGCCGGAACGCTTGGCCCCTTTCCCTTCGGCCGGAGGAACCCGCCACCCTCCGGAATGGCGGCCCGCCTCACAGGATCAGGTCGACCTTCTCGAATTTGGTGACGTCGATGATTCCCAGATCCGAGATGCGGATCTCGGGGATGACGACCAGCGCCAGAAGCGAGTGCTGCATGTAGGCGTTGTTCAGGCTGCATCCGCAGTGCGCCATCGCCTCGACCATTTCCGAGGCCTTTTCGGCCACCACTTCGGCGCGTTCGTCGGACATCAGCCCGGCAATCGGCAACTCGACCGTCGCCAGTTCGCGCCCCTCCGAGAAGACGGTGATGCCGCCGCCCACCTTGCCCAGGTGGTTGGCCGCCGCCGCCATGTCGTCCTTCGAGGTGCCCACCACGATCATGTGGTGGCTGTCATGCGCGACAGTCGAAGCGACAGCACAGGGCCTGTCATAGCCGAAGCCCGAGACGAACCCGTTGACCACCCCTCCGGTACCGCGATGCCGTTCCACCAGAGCGATCTGGCAGACGTCTTCATCAGCATCCATCTGCACCAGCCCGTTCCGGACTTTCAGGGGAATTTCCAGCGCTCGGGTGGGGGCCTGGTTCTCGATCACACCGATCACCCGGACCCGCACCTCGCGTGCCCCATCTGGGGCGAAGATGTCGAAATCGTCGGTTGCGAGCGACTTGCCCAGTTTGACGGTGTTCCGGCAGAACTCAGGATAATCCGCTTCCGGGATGTCCACCTTGAGCACGCCGTCTTCGGCCACGACCTCCCCGCGCGCGATCACCAGTTCCACCGGCAGCGAAGGCAGGTCCGATGTCAGGATGATATCCGCACGCCGTCCCGGGGCGATGGAGCCGATGTCGCGCTCCATGCCGAAATGCTGGGCGGTATTCAGCGTCGCCATCTGGATGGCGGTCACAGGCTTCAACCCCTGCGCAATCGCGTGACGGACGACCCGGTTCATGTGCCCGTCGCGCACCAGTGTACCGGAATGGCTGTCATCGGTGCAGAGGATGAAGTTACGCGGGTCCATCCCGTCCTCGGTCACCGCCTTGATCTGTTCGGCCACGTCGTACCAAGCCGAGCCCAGCCGCAGCATGGCCCGCATTCCCTGCCGCACGCGGGCGATTGGATCCTGCTTGCGGGTGCCTTCGTGGTCGTCCGCCGGCCCACCGGCAACATAGCCGTGAAACATACGCCCGAGATCGGGCGAGGCGTAATGCCCGCCCACGGTCTTGCCCGCGTCCTGCGTGGCGCCGATCTCCCCCACCATCTTGGGATCGTTCATCGCCACGCCGGGAAAGTTCATCATTTCGCCCAGCCCGCAGATCAGTGGCCAGTTCAGCGCCTCGGCCACGTCCTCGACCGACAGTTCCGCGCCGGCATTCTCCAACCCCGGCGCCGAAGGCACGCAGGAGGGCACCTGCACCTGCACATTGATCGGCAGGCCGGCGGCGTCGTCATGCATGACCTTCACCCCCTTCAGCCCCAGCACATTGGCGATCTCGTGCGGGTCGATGAACATCGAGGTGGTGCCGTGCGGGATGACGGCGCGAGCGAATTCGGTGACGGTGACCATGCCGCTTTCCACATGCATGTGCGCGTCGCATAGCCCCGGCACCATATAGCGGCCCCCGGCCTCGATGACGCTGGTCTCGTCGCCGATCGTGTGGCTGGCGTCGGGTCCCACATAGGCGATGCGCCCGGCGGCGATGGCAATGTCGGTGTCGGGGATTATCTCGCCCGAGTAAACATTGACCCATCTGCCGCCGCGCACCACCGTATCGGCCATGGTTCGCCCCATCGCCACGTCGATCAGGCGAGGGGCGGCTTGGGTCCAGGATTCAACGGGCATGGTGACCTCCGGGTTAATGTCTCAGATAGGGGACGCCCAGCTTGGCGGGCTGGCCCGACCGGCTACGGATGACGATCAGCAGCAGGATCGAGGCAACATAGGCAACATCAGGAAGAACTGGTAGGGAGTTTCGACGCCGCCCCCCCTGGGCACGTACGGCGACGGGATCGGGAATGGCGAAGATCAGCAGCGCGAACATAGTGCGCCCGGGCCGAGGAGATCAGGCAGCCCGACACCTCGGATGTCGTGCCATAGGGTACACCCAACTCGCCGAACCTCCAGACCGACAGTTTCGAGCACTCGTCATGAAGATGCCCGTCGATCAGGCCACGGGCCAGATGGCGCCCGCCGGGCATCGCGAATCCGCGTGTTCGGGCCAATGACGGGATGCCGAATCGAGGTGATCTACCTTGGAACCGGACAAGTGGCGATCTAATACGGCGACAATGTGGTTCACCTTCCGGCGCATGTGGAGCAACCGACAATCGCGTGGAGCTGTCATCTCGCGCAGCGCGGGGCTGTCCGTTACGGTGACCAGGCGCTGGGCGAACGCCATGAACGGTCAGGAACGACACGACAAGGGCGGTCGGCCGCGCGAGAGACTCGGAAAGCGAACCCCGGGGAAGAGTTTCCCGGAATCCTCCATCTCACAAAAAGAAAGCGCCCCGAAGGACGCTTTCTTGTCTGCGGTGCAGACGATCTTGGTTGCGGGAGTAGGATTTGAACCTACGACCTTCAGGTTATGAGCCTGACGAGCTACCAGACTGCTCCATCCCGCGCCATTGGTTTGGACCGCCTCAAACTGTCTGGGATAAGAGGCGGCATCGTTAGAGAGATACCAGTCAGGGGTCTTACTAGGTTTGGCGGCGACCTACTCTCCCACGTCTTAGGACGCAGTACCATCGGCGCTAAGGCACTTAACGGCCGGGTTCGGGATGGGACCGGGTGTTTTGCTCTTGCTATGACCACCAAACCAAGAAAAACCCCTGAAAATTCCAAGTCAGTACACTTTCGGTGTATGCTTTCGGTCCAGCCAAAGTCTGGCTTTTACTGGATCAAATCAAGCCTATCGGACAATTAGTACCGGTCAACTGAACGCATTGCTGCGCTTACATCTCCGGCCTATCGACGTGGTGGTCTACCACGGTCCTCAGGGATACCTTGTTTTGAGGGGGGCTTCCCGCTTAGATGCCTTCAGCGGTTATCCTGTCCGATCATAGCTACCCTGCACTGCTGCTGGCGCAACAACAGGTCCACCAGTGGATCGTTCACCCCG
>JAUIBJ010000215.1 GCA_030428025.1 Alphaproteobacteria bacterium | reverse complement strand
TGGGGGATCACCGCCAGCCGCGCCTCCAGCCCCGCCTTCGCCTGCCGGCGCAACTCGTCCACCTCGTCATCGGCGAAGCGCGGCAGGATCGGATCACGTCGGTAGGCCCCGAAGGCGCAGCGGCGCGCGATCTCGACCGTGTTCTCCAACGCCTCGGGCAAATCGGCAAAGAGCGTGGCCATTTCCTGCGGCGACTTGAAGTAATGCTGCGGCGTCAGCCGGCGGCGCGGGGCGGACTGGTCGACATAGGCGCCTTCGGCCACGCAGATCATCGCGTCATGCGCCTCGAACATCTCCGCCTTTGGGAAATAGACGTCGTTTGTGGCCACCAGGGGGATGCCCATCGCATAGGCCATCTCGATCAGTCCGCGCTCGGTCAGCCGTTCGGCCTCTGGCAGCCCGGCCTCGCCCGGATGCCGCTGAAGCTCGACATAAAGCCGGTCGCCGAAGGCGCGCTGCAGGCGGCCCGTCAGCGCCTCCGCCGCCGTGCGCTGGCCGATCTGCAAGAGCCGGCCCACCGGCCCGTCGGGCCCGCCGGTGAGGCAGATCACCTTTTCCGCATGGCGCTCCAGCTCCTCCAACGTTACATGCGGCAGCGACCCGTCGCCGCGCAGGTAGAGGCAGGAGTTGAGCTTCATCAGGTTTTCATAGCCGCGCTCGGTCTGCGCCAGCAGAACCACGGGCGCGGGCGGCTTCGGCCGCTCGCCTGGTGCCGCGTCGAGATAGTGCAGATCCACCTGACAGCCCATGATCGGCTGGATGCCCGCGCCCTGGGCCGTCACGGAAAATTCCAGAGCGGCGAACATGTTGTTGGTGTCGGTCACCGCCACGGCGGGCATCCCCGCCGCCTCGCACAGGCCCGGCAACTTCTTCAGCCGCACGGCCCCTTCCAGCAGAGAGTATTCGGTATGGACGCGAAGATGAATGAATCGGGGGGTGCTGCTCATGGCATCGATCTTATGACAGAGCCCGCGCCGCCGGAAGGGGCAGGCCCCGGTGCGCAGGCGAAAGATTATTAGCGGCAGGGGGCGGAAGGACTTCCCGGTTTTTCAAGATAATTCTCTCAACCTATTTATATTGCGATGAAATCACCCCGCTGGAAACCGGTACACCTCACACCTGATCGCCGACTCAATCCTTGCCAAGCCGCAAGCGGCGCGCATAGCCTTGACCCAGGGAAAGCCCGCCGCCCTCTACGCCGCATCGAGGGGGGCACCAGAAAGGGGCGGAGGTATCGCGGCGGGCACTGCGCCAATGGACATTTGCTTTCGTCTCAACGGTGAACCCGTCAGGCTGACCCGGGTATCCCCGACAGACACCCTGCTCGACTGGCTGCGCGACAGGCGCGGCCTGACCGGCACCAAGGAAGGCTGCAACGAGGGCGATTGCGGCGCCTGCACCGTGATGGTGACCGATGCGCGGGGCGCCCGCGCGCTCAATGCCTGCATCCTGTTCCTGCCCCAGCTGCACGGCCGCGCGGTGCGCACGGTCGAGGGCATCGCCGGACCGGACGGCACCCTGCATCCTGTACAAAGGGCGATGATCGCCCATCACGGCTCGCAATGCGGCTTCTGCACGCCGGGCTTCATCGTCTCGATGGCGGTGGCGCATTTCAATGGCGAGCGGGAATTCGACACCGCGCTCGCCGGCAATCTCTGCCGCTGCACCGGTTATGCCCCCATCATCCGCGCGGCCGAGGCGGCGTCACAGGAGCCCGTGCCCGACTGGCTGCGCGAGGACACGTCTTTCTTCTGGCCCGAAATATCCTCGGGGGGAGGCGCCGAAGGCGGCGGGGGGCAGACAGCCCCCCTTCTGCCGGACACCTCCGATGCGCTGGCGGCGCTGCTGGAGCGCTCGCCCGACACCGTGCTGATCGCCGGGGCCACCGATGTGGGGCTCTGGGTCACCAAGCAGCTGCGGGAGCTGAAACCGGTGGCCTTCCTGCATCGCTGCGCCGACCTGCAACGGATCGAGGAGACGGACGCGGGCCTGCGCGTCGGCGCGGGTGTCACGCTCGACCGGCTGCACGACGCGATGGTGCCGCGCCACCCCTCCTTCGCGGCAATGATCCGGCGCTATGGCGCGGCGCAGGTGCGAGCGGCGGCGACGATCGGGGGCAACATCGCCAACGGCTCGCCCATCGGCGACGGCCCGCCCGCGCTGATCGCCCTCGGGGCGACGCTGCATCTGCGCAAGGGTGACACGCGGCGAACCATGCCGCTGGAGGATTTCTTCCTCGACTACGGCCGGCAGGACCGCGTGGCCGGCGAGTTCGTCGAGGCCGTGACCATCCCGGCTCAGCCCGACCGGCTGCGCTGCTACAAGCTCAGCAAACGGTTCGATCAGGACATCTCGGCCGTCTGCGGCTGTTTCAGCATCACCGTCGAGGACGGCACCGTCGCCGCCGCCCGCATCGCCTTCGGCGGCATGGCCGGCATCCCCAAACGTGCGGCCCATGTGGAGGCCGCGATCGTCGGCCAGCCCTGGAGTGCGGCCACTATAGCCGCCGCGGCGCCGGAATGGGAAAGGGATTTCACGCCTCTTTCCGACATGCGCGCCTCGGCCCGATACCGCCTCGCCACGGCCCGCAACATGCTTAGCCGCTATTTCCACGAGGATCAGGGCACGCCCGCCTCGGTGCAGGAGTTGCGCGCATGAGCGTCACCCGCCCCCTGCCCCACGACGCCGCGCCGCTGCATGTGACCGGTCAGGCCCGCTATGTCGACGACATCCCCGTGCCGTCCGGCACTTTGCATCTGGCCTTCGGGCTGAGCGAGGTGGCCGCCGGCGTAATCACCGCGATGGATCTCTCCGCCGTGCGCGCCGCGCCCGGCGTGGTGACGGTGCTGACCGCCGGCGATCTGGAACGCGACGCCGACACGTCCCCCTCGCTCCATGACGAACCGCTCCTGGCGGATGGACGCGTGCATTACGCCGGTCAGGCGCTCTTTCTGGTGATCGCCGACAGCCACCTCGCCGCCCGCAGGGCCGCGCGGCTGGGCAAGGCCGAGATTGCCGAAAGCAAACCCCTCCTCACCATCGACGACGCGCTCGCGGCCGACAGCCGCTTCGAGGACGGGCCGCGCATCTATGAAAAGGGCGATGCGGCGGGCGCCATCGCCTCTGCGCCCGACACCATCGAGGGCCGGCTGGAAATGGGCGGGCAGGAGCATTTCTATCTCGAGGGCCAGGCCGCGCTGGCCCTGCCGCAGGAAGGCGGCGACATGGTGGTGCTTGCCTCCACCCAGCATCCCAGCGAGATCCAACACAAGGTGGCGCATGCGTTGGGCATTCCGATGCACGGCGTCCGCGTGGAATGCCGCCGCATGGGCGGCGGTTTCGGCGGCAAGGAAAGCCAGGGCAACGCGCTGGCCATCGCCTGCGCGCTCGCCGCGCAACTTACCGGAAAACCCTGCAAGATGCGCTACGACCGCGACGACGACATGGTGATCACCGGCAAGCGTCACGATTTCCGCATCGACTATCGCGCCGGCTTCGATGGCGATGGCCGCGTGCTGGGGGTGGAGTTCACCCAGTATGCCCGCTGCGGCTGGAGCCAGGATCTGTCGCTGCCGGTGGCCGACCGGGCGATGCTGCATTCCGACAACGCCTATCACCTGCCCGCGGCAAGGATCGTCTCGCACCGGCTGAAGACCAACACCCAGTCGGCCACCGCCTTTCGCGGTTTCGGCGGCCCACAGGGGATGCTGGGCATCGAGCGGGTGATGGACCATATCGCCCACGCCCTGGGCCGCGACCCGCTGGAGGTGCGGCGGATCAACTACTATGCCCCGCCCGCGAAATCCGGGCCCGGCACCGGCCACCGCTATGGCGGTGCGTTTTCCCCCGGTCAGAGCCGCGCCCGGCCCATCCCCGACGAGATCGACCCGGCGTCGCGCGGGGCGCAGTCGCACATGCCGCCCGATGCCGTCCCACAGCCGCCCGAGGGCGCCCAGACGACCCCGTATGGTCAGCCGGTCGAGGATTTCATCCTGCACGAGATGACCGAGGCTCTGGCGGAAAGCGCCGATTACCACGCCCGCCGAAAGGCCGTGCGCGCGTGGAACGCCCGGAACGAAGTGCTGAAGAAGGGGATCGCGCTGACGCCGGTGAAATTCGGCATCTCCTTCACGCTCACCCATCTCAATCAGGCGGGCGCGCTGGTGCATGTCTACAATGACGGCTCGATCCACCTCAACCACGGCGGCACCGAGATGGGCCAGGGCCTTTTCCAGAAGGTGGCGCAGGTGGCGGCCCATCGCTTCGGCGTGCCGCTGGAGGCGGTCAAGATCACCGCCACCGACACGGGCAAGGTGCCCAACACCTCGGCCACCGCCGCCAGTTCGGGCAGCGACCTGAACGGCATGGCGGTCAAGGCCGCCTGCGACACCATCCGCGACCGTATGGCGGCGTTTCTGGCAGAGTACCACCAGAGCGACCCCGCCGAGGTGCGCTTCGAGGACGGCAAGGTCTTGGTGGGCGAGCACGCGCGCAGCTTCGCCGAGGCCGCGAAACTGGCCTATGAGCATCGAGTGAGCCTGTCCTCAACGGGGTTCTACAAGACCCCCAAGCTCGCCTGGGACAGGATCCGGGGGCTCGGCCGTCCGTTCTTCTATTTCGCCTATGGCGCGGCCGTGACCGAAGTGGCGGTCGATACGCTGACCGGCGAGAACCGCATCCTGAGGGCGGACATCCTGCATGACGCGGGCGCCAGCCTGAACCCCGCCATCGACATCGGCCAGATCGAGGGCGGCTATGTGCAGGGGGCGGGGTGGCTGACCACCGAGGAACTGGTCTGGGACGCGCAAGGCCGGCTGACGACACACGCTCCCTCGACCTACAAGATCCCCGCCTGTTCCGACCGGCCGGACGTGTTCAACGTGGCGCTCTGGGAGGGCGCGAACCGGGAAGAGACGATCTATCGCTCGAAGGCGGTGGGCGAGCCGCCCTTCATGCTGGGCATCTCGGCGTTTCTGGCATTGTCGAACGCGGTGGCAAGCTGCGGCGCGGCCTATCCGGCGCTCGACGCGCCGGCCACGGCGGAACGGGTGTTCATGACGGTGGAAAGGCTGCGCCATGGGGTTTGATCTCGATGCCCTCGCCCGCGCGGTGGCCGAGCACGGCCGCGTCGTGCGCGTGGTGATCGCCGCCACCCACGGCTCGGCCCCGCGCGAGGCGGGGGCGGCGATGCTGGTCTGGGACAGCGGGCAGTCGGGCACCATCGGCGGCGGGACGCTGGAACATGAACTGGCCCGCGCGGCGCGCGCGCAAACGGTGCCCCGGCGCCTCACCCGCCACGCGCTCGGGCCCGAGTTGGGCCAGTGCTGCGGCGGTGCGGTCGAGGTGCTGAGCGAGGTGTATGACAGCGCGACGCTGCCCGATGGCGGGCCGGTGATCGCCCGGCCCGTGGGCGAGGCGGATGCGATGCCGCTTTCGATCAGGCGCCTGCTGGCGGCCACCAGGAGCAAGGGCGCTGCGCCCGAGCCGCAAGTTCTGGACGGCTGGATGGTCGAACCGCTGGCGGCGTCCTCCCGGCAGGTCTGGATCTGGGGCGCGGGGCATGTGGGCCGGGCACTGGTCGGCGTGCTGGCACCCCTGCCCGGGCTCGCCATCACCTGGGTCGACACCGCGCCCGAACGCTTTCCCGAGACGGTGCCGGAGGGCGTGCGCCCCCTGCCCGCAAGTGACCCCGCCCGGCTTGTGCCGCACGCGCCCACCGACGCGCATCATCTGATTCTCACCTATTCCCACGCGCTCGACCTCGAGCTTTGCCACCAAATCCTGACCCGCGGTTTCGCCCGCGCCGGCCTGATCGGCTCGGCCACCAAATGGGCCCGCTTCCGCAAACGCCTCGCCGCGCTCGGCCACCCGCCCGCCCGGATCGACGCCGTCGCCTGCCCGATCGGCGATCCGGCCCTTGGCAAGCACCCGCAGGCCATTGCCGTGGGTGTGGCGGCTGCGCTACTGAAGGACGGGGTGCCGCAACACCTCCAAAAAGGAAAAACCGCGTGACGGGGACATTGCTCAGCATTTCGGGCCTGACCAAGGCCTATCCGGGGGTCGTCGCCAACGACGACGTTTCCTTCGAGATCGGGGAGGGCGAGGTGCATGCCCTTCTGGGCGAGAACGGCGCCGGAAAGTCGACGCTGGTGAAGATGATCTACGGGCTGGTGAAGCCCGACAGCGGCAGGATGACCCTGCGGGGGAAGCCCTTCACGCCGGCCGAGCCGCGCGCGGCGCGGGCGGCGGGCGTGGCAATGGTGTTCCAGCATTTCTCGCTGTTCGACGCGCTCAACGTGGCCGAGAACATCGCGCTTGGCATGGAACACCCGCCGGCGATGCGCGACCTCGCCACCCGTATCCGGGATGTCTCGGAAACCTACGGCTTGCCGCTCGACCCCTACCGCACGGTGGGCGACCTCTCGGCGGGCGAGCGCCAGCGGGTCGAGATCATCCGCTGCCTGCTGCAGGACCCCCGGCTTCTGATCATGGACGAGCCCACCTCGGTGCTGACCCCGCAGGAGGTGGAGATCCTCTTCGAAACCCTGCGCAAGCTGACCGCCG
>JAUIBJ010000214.1 GCA_030428025.1 Alphaproteobacteria bacterium | reverse complement strand
TCACCGAAACTTTTTCCAATTGAAGAGGGGGCCGTTGCATGAGCCGAAAGGAAGTTACCGAGCGTTTCCTTGCCCTGCACGTTCGTGGCACTCCGGTCGTGATGCCTAACCCGTGGGACATCGGGTCCGCAAAGATTATGGCTCGGTTGGGTGCCAAGGCTTTGGCGACAACATCTTCCGGGCACGGTTTCACTCTGGGATTGATCGATGGCGGACAGGTCGCGCGAGACGTTGCCCTGCAGCATGCTGCTGATCTCTGCGCTGCGGTTGATGTCCCGGTAAACGGTGATTTTGAGAATGGATTTGGAGACAGCCCCGCGACTGTGGCCGAGACTGTGCGCATGGCGGCCGAGGCCGGTCTTGCCGGCGTTTCTATCGAAGATACCGCAATGCCGACCAAGAAACCCTATCCCTTTGACCTCGCTCTGGAAAGGATAGTAGCGGCAGTCGCGGCCGCCCGTGCTGCGGGCATTCTGCTGACGGCACGCGCTGATGGCTGGCTGCTCCGCAACTATGATCAGACCGAAGCGCTGCGCCGTTGCCAGGCTTTCGCCGAAGCGGGTGCCGATGTGCTCTACGCGCCGCTCGTCGATGCGGAAACGACCCGTGCATTGGCCGCCACAGGTGTACCTGTCAACGTTCTTGCAGCAGGCGATATGCGCGACCTGACGGCGAAGGAGATAGGAGCGCTTGGCGCCGCCCGGATTTCGATCGGCGGAGGGCTCGCACGCGTCACGCAGAAGATCATCATCGAAGGCACAAGGGCAATTCTGGAAAAAGGCGATTTCACGATCCTAAAGGAGGCCGCGACCGCCGCTGAAATCGAATCGATGCTGAACAACGAGACGCAAGGTTGAACCGTCGAACGTCCAGGCCCGGAGCCAAGTTCTTCCCACGAGTCGTCAGCTGATCCCGACGAATTCCCGCACGGTTTCCGGGTCGCTCATCTCGGCCGGGGTCAGGGTGCCGGTGATCACCCCGCGCTGAATGACGAAGGTGCCGTCGGCCAGCGCCTCGATGAAGTCGAGCTTCTGTTCCACCAGTAGCACGGTCAGCGCGCGGCTTTCCCGCAGCCCGTGCAGGATGTCGATGATCTCGTCGATGATCGAGGGCTGGATGCCCTCGGTCGGCTCGTCGAGAATGAGGAGCGACGGCTCGGTGCAGAGGCTGCGGGCGATGGCAAGGATCTGCTGCTCGCCGCCCGAGAGAACCCCGCCGCTGCGGGTGAGGATGGGCTTGAGCCGGGGAAGCTCTTCGAGGATGCGCTCCAGCGTGGCGCGCTGTTCGGCGCGGTCGCGTTTGCCCAGAAGCCCCATCTGCAGGTTTTCCTCCACCGTCAGGCTGGAGAAGATCTCGCGCCCCTGCGGCACATAGGCCAGCCCCAGCGCGGCCCGGCCATGGGTCGACAGGCGGGTGATGTCCTGCCCGCCCAGCACGATGCGTCCCGCCGTGGGCGTGATCTGGCCCATGATCGTGCGCATCAGGGTCGTCTTGCCCATTCCGTTGTGGCCGAGCACGCCGGTGAAGCTGCCCTTTTCGACCGACATGTCGATCCCCTGCAGGATCGGAATCCGGCCGTATCCGGCGTGCAGCCTTTCGATAGCCAGAAGGCTCATTGAACCTTTTTCCTCTTGCCCAGATAGATTTCGCCGATCTTCGGGTCGTGCATGATCTCCTCGGCCGATTCCTCGGCGAAGATGCGGCCCTGGTGAAACACCGTAACCTTGCGCGCGATGGCGCGGACGAAGTTCATGTCATGCTCGACGACGATCAGCGACGTGTCCCTGTTGATCTCGTGAATGAGTTCCGCCGTCTTCGCCACCTCCTCACCGGTCATCCCGGCGGTCGGTTCATCCAGAAGGATGAGGACCGGACGGCTGGTGATGATCATCGCCAGTTCGACCCATTGCCGCTGCCCGTGCGATAGCCGGTCGAGCCGTTCATCGACGATGCGCTGCAGCGCCATCCTCTCGATCGCCGCGTCGCAGGCCTCGTCCGCGGCGGCGCCATACATGCGAGCATTGGCGGCCAGATGCAGGTTTTCGTAGACGGTGAGCCCGTCGAACACGTTGGGCACCTGGGTCTTGATGCCGATGCCCAGCCGGGCGATTTCGTGCGTCTTAAGCCGGCTCACATTGCGGCCGCGAAAGAATATCTCGCCCGTGCTGGGCTTGTACTGCTTGGTCAGGCAGCGGAAGAAGGTGCTCTTGCCCGCGCCATTCGGCCCGATCAGGCACCGCAATTCGCCCTCGGCCAGGTCGAAATCGATCCCCTCGAGCGCCTTGACCCCCCCGAAATGCTTGCCGATGTTGCGGGTCGAGATGATGGGGGTGGCCGTCTCACTCATGCGCCACTCCTGGCTTGTTGGCTGCGCCGGCGCGGCGGTTCTCTAGGAAGGCGCGGATGCTGGGGATAATGCCCTGCGGCACCAGCAGGACGAAGATGGTGAAGATCGCGCCTAGCACCAGGTTCACGTCCAGCATCTTCTGCGTTCCCAGCTCCAGCGACAGGGTCGAGAGCACCACCGTGCCCAGGATCGGACCCGTGAGCGTGCCTAGCCCGCCGATGATCACCCAGATGATCGGCTGCGCGGCGAAGGCCAGGTTGAACACATGCGGGTCGATAAAGGCGTTCCAGTTGGCGAAGAGCACACCGCCCAGCCCGGCGATCGCCGCGCTGATGGCGAAGGCCACGACCTTCAGCAGACGTGTGTCAAAGCCCATCAACTCCATCCGCAGTTCGTTTTCGCGCATGCCAACCAGCACCCGGCCCAGCCGCGACACCAGAAGCAGCCGGAGCCCGATATAGACCGCCAACAGCACGCCACCGGCGATGCGGAACATCTCCACCGGTCCGGCCCAGAGGTCGATCCGGCCCGGCACGTTGAGCGGCGGGATCGCAGGGATGCCGTTATAGCCGCCCAGCGAGGCGTTGCCGATCATGTAGCTGGGCTTGGCGGTCTGGCCCATGAACTTGTAGATGATGAGGGTCACAACCAACGTGATAACCGCCACATAGATCGAGGTGAGCCGGGCATAGAACATGAAATAGCCCAGCAGCACAGACAGCAGCACCGGCGTGAGAATCGCGATCGGGACGGCCCAGGTGCTGTCGCCGAAATTGATCGCCGCCGCGGCATAGGCATAGGCCCCCACGCCGAAGAATGCCGCCTGCCCGAAGCTGAAGACGCCGGCATAGCCCCAAAGAAAGGCGAGGCTGAGCGCGAGCACCGAAAAGGCGAAGTTGAGCGTCAGCTGAAGCACCCGGTCGATGCCCAGATACGAAGGCAGGATGAGAACGAGAAGTCCGCCGACGATGGCCACGAGGCCAAGCTGGATGGTCAGGGATCTGTTCATGCTCACACCGCCCTGTTGGAAACCAGGCTGGAAATGCCCTTGGGCAGCACCCGCAGCATCAGCAGGGCGCCGATCAGCAGCGCGACCTCGCCGAATTCCGCCGTCGAGACGATGGTGGTGACCTGGTTGATCGAGCCGAACAGCACCGAGGCGATGGCGGTGCCGGCAAAGATCGCGTCGCCGCCGCAGATCACGGTGATGAAGGCCTTTCCGATATAGGCCGCGCCCATGGTCGGCACCACGCCCGTCACCGGGGCGAGCACCGCGCCCGCCAGCCCGCTGATGGCGGCACCGGCGGCGAAGGTCACGGTATAGACCACGCGGGGGTTGACCCCCAGCACCGACACCTGGCCAGGATTGTTCATCGTCGCACGGGCGATGAGGCCCATGCGCGTCTTCTTCAGCACGATCCATATGCCGGCGAAAAGAACCACGGTCACACCAATGATGAGGAACTTGTAGGCGCTGTCGCGGATGCCGCCAATTTCGTAAAAGCCCAGCGGGGTCGAGATTCCCTGGGTCACATTACCGAAGATCATGGTGATCAGCCCGGTGATGAACAGCGATATGCCCCATGTGGCCAGTAGCGTGTCCATCATCCGGCCGTAGAGATGCCGTATCACCAGCAGTTCGATAAGAATGCCCACGATGCCTACGAATATCGGTGCGATGACGAACATCGCGATCCAGAGGTTCACGCCGTTGGAATAGGCGGTCTGGACGCTGTAGGCCCCGAGCATGAGCAATTCGCCATGGGCGAAATTCATCACCTTCATCATGCCGAAGATAATCGCCAGCCCCACGCTGATCAGTGCGAGGCTGGCGATGGTGTTCAATATCTGAACGAGCGCAATCGCCATTATCCGGTTGTCCCCCTGCCGGTTCGTCCGGCCCGCAGCGTGGTGCGGGCCGGTCACTTGTCACTTGTTACGGCTGATACTGAGTCGACTGGTTCGGATTGGCGATCAGGTCGCACACCGCCGAGGTGTCCAGCGGTTTGACGTCTTCATTGCGCTGGATGATCTCGAATTTCCCGTCGCGAACTTCCGCGACCACGGTCGACATGATGGCATGATGGGTTTGCGGGTCGACCTGCATGGTTCCACCCGGTCCATCGAAGCTGATGCCGGTTTCAAGAGCCTCGACGAGCGCGTCACGATCCAGCGTTTCGGCCTGCTCGACCGCCTTTTTCCAGATGTTGATCGCGTTGTAGCTGCAAACGGCCAGGGTGCCGATCTCGTCATGGTCTTCGCCGAACTTGGCGGCCCACTTCTTCAGGAACGCCTCGTTGGCGGGCGTGTCGATGCCCTGGAAGTAGTGGTAGGACGCGGTCAGTCCCTCGATCTCCTCGGCTTGCAGCAGGTTCTTTTCCCACGGGCCGAATACGTTGCAGTGCAGCGGGATCTGACCCAGCATGCCGGCGGCCGGCCACTGCCGGTAGAAACCGATATGGTTGCCGCCCACCAGCCCGGAGACCACCAGATCGGGGCTTTCGTTCTGGATCTTGGTGATGGTGGCCGAGAAATCGGTCACATCGAGCGGGAAGAATTCCTTGGCAACCACTGTTGCGCCGAGTTCCTGGGCGAATTTTTCCAGCCAGGTCGAGCAGATATGGCCGTAGTTGTAGTCGGCCCACATCGAGTAGATCGTCTTGACGTTGTTTTCCTTGACAACCTTTTCGAGCGCCGGCCCGATCATCTGCGCGGGCGTTTCGGCCATCACGAAGGTGTTCTTGTCGCAGACACCGCCTTCGTAGAAGGTATCGTAGAAATACAGCGTCTTGTAGCGATTGAAGATCGGCCGGATGACCTCGCGCGAGGCGCTGCTGACGCCGCCGAAGACCACATCGGCATTCTGAGAGGTGACCAGACGCTGGGCGAACTGCGCATAGTTCTGCATGTTCGATCCGGTGTCGAACGTGGTGAGGTTGAGCTGGCGGCCCATCACGCCGCCGCCGGCGTTGATTTCTTCCACGGCAAGCTGGATGGCGTCGTTCATCTCCTTGCCATAAATGCTGTGGCTTCCCGAGCTGTCATGCAGGGAGCCCACCTCGATGGCGTCCGAGGCCCAGGCACGACGGGTCAAGACGGCCGGCGCGGCCAGCACGGTGGCAGCGGCACCGGTCATTCTGAGTAGGCTGCGACGTGAGAACTGAGTCATTTCATTTTCCCTGTTTCGATTCGATTATTGTATTCTGTCCGCATCCGCGGCGACCCGGCACTCACCCGGAGTCATCCCGGATCTGCGTTTACTGTTGCCGATTGGGTGTAATCTGTCAACAGATGGCAGATTGCCGGGGCCACCTCTCCCACCCCGGCGGCGGTCGGTCGGATTGCACTGAAAGGCTTGGAAAATCCCGTCGCGGCAGCCGGGCCGCCACAGCGTCCTGCCATCGTCCCGAGACACGTTATAGATGTTAAGCCCGTACTCAGCCCGGACGTCATGCAGCGCCGGCGCCAGTGGCTGAGCGCCCGGTCTTCGGGCAACGCCCTAATGGTGGTCCTGCATGAAATTATGCACGTTCTCGCGGCTTGCGGCGATATGCGCGCGCATGCGCTCTTCGGCCAACTCCGGTTCCTTTGCCTCGATGGCCGCGAGGATCGCCTGATGTTCCGACAGCGCCACGGTGGCCCTGCCGGACACCTCGCTCAGCCGCCGCCGGTAGAGCCGAAGGATCGAATATATCGGCCCGGCGAGATAGTCGTGCAGGCGCGAATTTCGCGAGGCCATGGCAATCTGCAGATGGAAATCGGTGTTGCCGCTGCCCTGGAAATAGCCCACGCCCTGGCGCAGGTCGGGATCTTGTTCGTGCGAGGCCAAAAGGCTGCGAAGGCGCTTGATCTCCGCCGGTTTCGCGTTGAGGGCGGCATAGCGCGCCGCCATGCCTTCCACAGCCTCGCGGAAAACGAAGAGCTCTATCAGCTGCGCCTTGGACAGCGACGTCACACGCGGGCGCTGGTTCGCCTTGCGGGTCACCAGGCCCAGCCCCTCCAGCCGCCCGATCGCCTCGCGCAGGGGGCCCCGGCTGATGCGAAGCTGGCGCGCCAGTTCCGCCTCGCTAAGCTTGTCGCCCGGTTCCACCTCGCCGGAGAGGATCAGATGCTCCAGCCGGTCAAAAGCCAACTGGCCAAGGTTTTCCGCTTGCACTGGCTTCAGCATTTGGCCTCAGTCTCCTATGCCGCCCCACTGGGGCCTCCCGTCGCTTTGGGCGACCG
>JAUIBJ010000213.1 GCA_030428025.1 Alphaproteobacteria bacterium | reverse complement strand
GAGTGGATGAAGCCGCTGGTGCGCGGGAAGGAAACGGAACTGATCGAAATCCCGGCGTCGTGGTATCTCGACGATCTGCCGCCGATGATGTTCATGAAGGCCGCGCCCAACAGCCACGGTTTCGTCAACCCCCGCCATCTGGAGGAGATCTGGCGCGACCAGTTCGACTGGGTCTATCGCGAGATGGACTACGCGGTGGTAACCTTCACCATCCATCCAGACGTGTCGGGCAAGCCGCAGGTGCTTCTGATGCTGGAACGGCTCTATAACCACATCATCAGCCATCCCGGGGTGACCTTCACCACCTTCAACGACATCGCTGACGATTTCGACCGGCGCTCGCCGTTCGGCTGACACCCTGATCGTGGGGCAGGCCAAAGGTGCCTGCCCGCTTTTTTCTGATGGAGGCACGGCATGTGTGGCCTGTGCGGATTGCTTGGTATTGTGCACTGGACCGAAACCTCGGCCCATCCCGGTGCCTTCACCGGCGACAGGCGCCGCACAGTCCGCGCGGAACGGGCGCACCGCGCGACGGTGGTGAACACGGCGCTGGCGCCCTACCGCATGAAGCTGTCGGACTTCCAGGCGACCAGCTACGTGCTGCGCTCCGCCACGGGAAAGAGCGAGATCGTGGACGACATCCAGGCGGTCTGGGGCGCGGTGGAGCGGCTGCGCGGCGCGCCGGTCGATCCGCTTTCACCCGAGTGGCTGGATGCGCTGGAGCGGGCGACATGATCCCTGTCAATGTCGTCACCGGCTTTCTGGGATCGGGCAAGACCACGCTTCTGCGCGAGGTGCTGGCACGGCCCGAGTTTTCCGACACCGCCGTCATCGTCAACGAATTCGGCGAGGTAGGGCTGGACCACATCCTTCTGGAAGAGGTGGAGGAGGGGGTGCTTCTACTCGATTCCGGCTGCCTCTGCTGCACCATCCGTTCGGACCTGCAGGAAACGCTGAAGGCGCTATACGACCGGGCGGCCGCGGGGGCCATTCCGCGGTTCTCGCGAGTGGTGGTGGAAACCACCGGCCTGGCCGATCCTGCGCCCATCGTCTCGACCATTGCCGCCGAGCCGGTGCTGCGCAACCATTTCCGCATCGGCAACATCATCTGCACGGTCGAGGCCGTGGCCGGGCACGCCACCCTGCGCGACCAGCCCGAGGCGGCCAAGCAGGTCTCGGTCGCCGACCGCATCCTGCTCACCAAATGCGATCTGGCGGAGGAGGGGGCCATCGCCGAGGTCGAGGCCGAGCTTCACCGCCTTAACCCGTTCGCCGAAATCTGGCGCACGACAGGGCAGGGATTCAACGCCGATGTCCTGTTCCGCGAGGATCTGGGCGATGCCGAGCGGCGCGCAACCGAGGTGGCCCGCTGGCTGGAGAAGGCCCACACGCTCGGCCATCACCATATAGAGGACAGCCATACCAACAGCTTCGTGCTGCGCTACGAGCACCCCATCGACTGGACGGCCTTCGGCGTCTGGCTGACGATGCTGCTGCATGCCCATGGCGAGAAGGTGATTCGCGTGAAGGGCATCCTGAACCTGCGCGAGTCGGAGACGCCGGTGGTGATACAGGGCGTGCAGCATGTGGTGCATCCGCCGATGCATCTGACCCACTGGCCGGACGCGGATCGCAGCTCGCGCATCGTCTTCATCACCCGCGACGTCGAAGAGGCCGCGATACGTTCGTCGCTGCGCCGCTTTCTTGCGGCGGTCAGGCCGGCGGACAGCGAGGCGGCGGCATGAGAGGGGGATGGGATGGATATTGACACGCTCGCGGGCCGCTCCGCCGCCGCGATCGGGCGCGCGCTGGCCGCCGGAGAAGCCTGCCCGGTCGAGTTGACCGAATGCCTTCTGGCGCGGATCGCCGCGCAGGGCTCGCCCGTCTTCCTGACCGTGACGGCCGAGCGCGCCCGGCAAGAGGCAAGGGCCGCCGCCGCGCGACTGAAGGCAGGGCGGCCGCTGTCGCCGCTCGACGGGGTGCCCATCGCCTGGAAGGACCTGATCGACATGGAAGGCGAGCGCACCACCGCCGCCTCGGATGTCTACCGCGACGCGCCGCCCGCCACGGCCGATGCACAGGTCGTGGCCAATGCGGCGGCCGCCGGAATGGTGGCGCTTGGCAAGCTGAACCTCACCGAGTTCGCCTATTCGGGGCTGGGCTTCAACCCGCATTTCGGAACCCCCCTCAACCCCAACAGCGGCACGCCCCGGTCGCCAGGCGGGTCCTCCTCGGGGTCGGGTGTAGCGGTGGCGGCGGGGCTGGCGCCCATTGCCATCGGCACCGATACGGGCGGGTCGATCCGCATCCCGGCGGCCTTCAACGGCGTGGTGGGTTACAAGTCCAGCGTCGGGCGGGTTGCCACCGGTGGCGTGTTTGCCCTGTCGCGGACGCTCGACACCGTTGGCCCGCTCACCCGCTCGGTCGAGGACTGCATCCTGACCGACATGATCCTTCGTGGCGCGGTCGTGAGCGCGGTTGCCCGCCAGCCGGTCAACAACCTGCGCCTCTTCGTGCCGCAATCGGTGGTCTTCGACGGGATCGAGCCCGCCGTTGCCGCCAATTTCGAGGCCGCGCTCGACCGTCTGGCCCGCGCTGGGGCCACCATCGAGCGGGGCGACTGCCCGGCTTTCGCCGAGGCGTTCCGACTGGCGGGCGAGCTGGGCACGATAACGGCGGCAGAGGCCTATGCCGAGCACCGCGCGCTGATCGACGGGCCCGAAAGGGCGCGCATCGACCGCCGGGTCGTGGCGCGGATCGAGGGCGGCAAGCGCATGCCGGCGGCGGACCTGATCGAGCTGCACCGGGCGCGGGCCGAGGGCAGGGCGGCGCTGGCGCGGCAGCTCGGCGGGCGGCTTCTGGCGATGCCGACCTGCCCGCATGTGGCCCCCGAGATTGCGCCGCTCGAGTCCGATGACGACGCGTTCCACCGCGTCAACCTCAAGACCCTGCGCAATACCGCCATCGGCAATTTTCTCGACACTCCCGGCGTGGCGGTCCCCAGCGGTCGCGACGAGGGCGGAATGCCCACCAGTTTCCTGCTCGCCGCCTGCTCGGGCGAGGACGACCGCCTGCTGGGCGCGGCGCTGGTGGCGGAGCCGCTGATCCGGGCCCCCGAATGAGACACCAACAAGGAGAGTGACGAAATGATACGTGTAGGCGTGGATGTCGGGGGAACCTTCACCGACATCGTGCTGGAAAGGACCCGCGCCAGTGGCGATTCCGACCAGCAGGTGGTGGTGACCAAGGTTCCCTCGACACCGCATGACCAGTCCGAAGGCGTGGTCGCGGGTATCCTTCAGGTCTGCGAGCAGGCCGGGGTGACGCCGGGCGAGATCGACATGCTGTTTCACGGCACGACCGTAGCCACTAACATGGTCATCGAGCGCAAGGGCGCCGAGGTGGGCATGCTCACCACGCGCGGCTTCCGCGACATCATGCACATGGCTCGCCACAAGCGGCCGCACAATTTCTCGCTCCAGTTCGACGTGCCTTGGCAGACAAAGCCGCTGGTCAAGCGCCGCAACCGCCTACCCATCACCGAACGGCTGATGCCGCCCACCGGCGAGATCGAGGTGCCACTGGACGAGGACGAGGTGCGGGCGGCCGCCGAGCTATGCAAGAAGCGCGGGCTCGACGCGGTGATCGTGGCCTTTTTGTTCTCCTTCCTCAACGATGCCCATGAAAAGCGCGCGGTCGAGATCGTCAAGGAGGTGATGCCCGACGCCTTCGTCTGCGCTTCCTCCGAGATCGTCAACGTGATCCGCGAATACGAGCGGTTCAGCTCGACCGCGATGAACGCCTATATCGGGCCGCAGACGGCGCTGTATCTCAACGCGCTGGAAGGGCGGCTGAAGCAGAACGGCATCGACGCGCCGGTGCGCATCATGCAATCGAACGGTGGCATCTCGACCATCGAGCAATCGGCGCAGCGGCCCATCGGCCTGCTGCTTTCCGGCCCGGCGGGAGGGGTGATCGGTGGGCGCTGGACCGGCGGGCATTGCGACAGCGGCAATGTCATCACCATCGACATCGGCGGCACCTCTGCCGACATCTCTGTGATCCAGAACGGCGAATTGCGCATCAAGAACCCGCGCGACACCGAGGTGGCGGGCCTGCCGGTACTGGCGCCGATGATCGACATCGACGCGATCGGCGCCGGCGGTGGCTCGATCGCGTATATCGACGAGGGCGGCGCCTTCCGCGTCGGCCCGCGCTCGGCAGGGGCGGTGCCGGGGCCTGCGTGCTACGGGCGGGGCGGGTTTGAGCCCACCGTGACCGATGCCCAGGTGGTTCTGGGCCGGCTCGACCCCAAACGGTTTCTTGGCGGCGACCTGACCATCGACAAGGCACTGGCCGAGAAGGCGATCAGGGAGCATATCGCCGAGCCGCTGGGTATGTCGGTGACCGAGGCCGCGCTCGGCATCCTGAAGATCATCAACAACAACATGGCTCTGGCCATCAACGCAAACTCTGTGGCCAAGGGGATCGACCCGCGCGGCTTTACCCTGATGGGTTTCGGCGGGGCCGGGCCGCTGCATGCTGTCGCGCTGTCGGAGATGATCCAGGCGCAGGACGTCATCTCGCCCCTGCAGCCGGGGATCACCGCGGCGATGGGGCTTCTGGTGACGGATCTGAAATACGAACATACCCGCTCGGTGCTGCAGACGCTCGACAATGCCGATGATGCGGCGCTGGCGCAGATCAATGCCATTGCCGACGAACTTGTCGCCGAGGCCGATAATCAGCTTCAGGCCGACGGCATCCCGGCCGAGGCGCGGCAGTTCGAGAAGATCATGGAATGCCGCTATCTGGGCCAGGGGTTCGAGCTGCGCGCGACCATGCCAGAAGGCCCGCTCACGCAAGCCAACAAGCAGGCCGTCATCGACAGCTTCTTCGACATTCACAAGGAGACCTACGGCCACGCCTTCCGCGATCAGATCACCGAGGGCGTCACCCTGCGGGTCGTGGCCTCGGCCCATGTCGACCAGCTGCGCCTGCCGGATCTGGAGCAGGGTGGGCGGGAGAACCCCGAGGACGCGCTGCTTTACACAAGTGACACGGTTTTCGATGACGGCGAGGCACGCGCGACCCCGCGCTACGAGCGTTCAAAGCTGCTGGCGCAGGACCGGATCACCGGCCCGGCCATCGTCACCCAGCACAATTCAACCTCGATCATTCCGCCGGGCTATGCCGCCACCGTGCTCAGCCACGGGGATATGCGGATCGCGCGGACATAAGGAGGCAAGGACATGACAAAGGAACTCGACCCGATCACGTTGCAGGTTGTCGGCGGGGCGCTGCATTCCATCGCCGAGCAGATGGGCAACGTGCTCTACCGCATGAGCTATTCCTCGATCATCCGGGAAAGCCAGGACCTGGGCGCGGGGCTCTTCGACAAGGAGTGCAACACGCTCTGCGAATCCGATTCGACGCCGATGCATATCGGCTCGCTGCCGGGCTATCTGCGCGGCATCCTGCAGACCATCCCGCTGGAAGACTGGCAGCCGGGCGACTGCGTGCTGCACAACCACCCTTACAAGGGCTGCTCGCACACGCCCGACATCGCGGTGGTGATGCCGGTCTTCTCGGATGGCGAGATCGTGGGCTTTTCGGCCAACACCGCCCACCATGTCGATATCGGCGCGGCGACGCCGGGGCTGATCATAGACGTGCCGGACATGTGGGCCGAGGGCATGATCCTCGACGCGGTGAAGCTCTACGAGGGCGGCAAGCGCAACGAAAGCCTTTGGAAATACATCCGCGACAACACCCGCGTGCCGGGCCTCGTGATGGGCGATCTGGAGGCCCAGATCGCCTCGGCCGAACTGGGCGTGCGCCGGTTCGAGGAGCTGATGGGCAAATACGGCAAGGACACCGTCATTCAAGCCACCAGGCAGTTGATGGATTACACCGAGCGCCGCATGCGCGCGGAGATCGCCAAGATCCCCGATGGCGAGTATTTCGCCGAAGGCTTCCTTGACGACGACGGGCGCAACCGCGACAAGACGTTGCCGGTCAAGGTCTGCGTGCGGGTCAAGGGCGACAGCGTCGAGATCGACCTTACCGGTTCCTCCCCGCAGGTGCCCACGGCCTTCAACGTGCCCTTCGACGGGTCGACCAAGGTGGCGGCCTTCTTCGTCTTCCGGGCGATGCTGCTGGACACCTACACCTCGCAGGACGACATTCCCGCCAACGAGGGCTCTTTCCGCCCGATCAGCGTAATCGCGCCCGAGGGCTGCATCTTCAACCCGATCGCGCCGGCGGCGGCCGAGGCGCGCTTCTGCCAGATCCAGCGGATGTCGGATCTGGTGATCAAGGCGCTGGCGCCGGTGATCCCCGACAAGGTGACCGCCGGCAATGCCGCGACGCTCAGTTTCGCCGCCTACTCGGGCGTGCGCCCCAATGGCGAATACTGGGTGTTCCTCGAGGTCAACGAGGCGGCGATGGGCGGACGCCCGGCCTCGGACGGGCCGGACACGGTCGAGGAACTCATGCGCAACACGCGCAACAACCCGCTGGAAGACCTCGGCATGCATCTGCCGCTCATTTGCGACCGCTACGAGGTGCGCGACGACGTGG
>JAUIBJ010000212.1 GCA_030428025.1 Alphaproteobacteria bacterium | reverse complement strand
CGCTCATCTCTGCCAGATCGTCATAGGGGGCGCCGCCCGGCTGATGGTGCAGGTAATGAAACTCGACATTGGTGCCGTAACCCGCCTCCAGCATCTCCATCTGCACGAAACCGGCGATGGCCTCCACATGATCGGGCGTCAGCCGGTCGAGAAACCGGAACATCAGCTGTCGCCATGTCCAGAAGGAATCGCGCCCCCCCGGGCCGCGACGTTCGGTGAGGCCCGCCATGGCGCGCTGAAAGGCATGGCTGTGGGCATTGACCGGCGCGGGCAGCAGGATATCGACGCGCTCGCTCTGGGCGGGCTGGCCCGGTGTCACCGCGCGGATGCGCCCCGCCGCGTCAAGACTCACCGCCACATCCTCCTGCCAGCCCTCTGCCGTCAGGGCCCGTTTCGCCCAAATGGTCGTCATTCTAAGATCCGCCTCGCACTGTATTATGTGCAGACATAATATCAGGCCGCAACCCGATGACAAGGGCTTCCTCAGCCCACCGGATCCTCCGTCACCCCCACACCCTGGCTCACTATGCGCATCCGGTCCGCCGGGAAGGGCCTCAAAAGCCGCGCGGCCTCTTTCGGGGTACCGGTCAGCCAGATGTCGTAATCGGGCGCATCGAGGATCACCGGCATCCGGTCGGGATGGATGGGCCGGACCAGGTCGTTCGGAATGGTGGTCACGATGGTGTGCGTCTCGATCTCGACCAGTTCGTCGCGATAGCGCCCCTTGAACCCCCGCCAGAGCCCGGCGAAGGCGAAGGGCGGGCGCGTGTCGGGGTCGTCGCTCTCCATCCCGAACCAGTAGAAGGTGGCCGGCTTGCGGCCCTTGGCCTCGGCAAAGGCTGTGGCCGGCACCAGACAGCGCCGCTCCTCGAAACTGCCGCGCCAGAAGGGCGAGCTTTGCAGCTTGTCGTCGCGGGCATTGTTGACCGCCCTCGGCAGGATAGGCTTGCCGGTCTTCTTCGACACCTGCGGCATCAGGAAGCCCCAATGCATGGCCACAAGTTCACGCTGGTCGCCCGCGCCCAACCGCACCACCGGCGCCTGATAGCGCGGATAAATCGCCGGCATCGGGGCGTAATTTCCCAGCCGGTCCTGCGCCTGCGACACTCCGAAAAGACGCCGCATCGCCTCCTGTGTGGTCATGTTGGAATGCAGGTTGCACATGATCGGCAATGCTAGCACCGACGGGCCCGACGGCAAGCCGGTTCAGCTCCCCAGGCCGGTCAGGCTGCGGCAGAAGGTCCATAGCTCGGTAGCGGCGGCCCTGTCCTGCACATGCGGCGCCGGTGTCGCCGGGCCATCGAACCCCAGAAAGCCCCCCGCCTGCCCCCCCGAGGCCGGGCCAAGCGCCAGATCGGCGATGTGGCTTGCCACGTCGCGCGGCGAGGTCATCTGCATGATCGTGCGATTTCGCAGGGTTTCGCGGCGCTGCAATTCCTGCGCGCCGACCAGGTCGTCACCCTCTGGCAGGGGCGGCAGACGCCAGGTTTCCGACCGTTCCGGGCGTGGCACGAATGTGGTGACCGAAAGCCCGCCTGCCGCCCCGAGCTCGGCTAGAACCGAGGCGCACATCGCCAGCCCCGCATGGGCCCGCCCCAATGCCGTCACCGGGGCATAGACGACACGGCCCTGAAGATCCTGAAGGTCGACGGGCGAATCGGCATAGATGTCGCTGATGACAGTCAGGACGCGCGGCTGCGGCGCGGCACGCAGTGCATCGGCCAGAAGGTTGATGAGCAGAAACGGGCCAAGAAGATTGGCGGCGAGGCAGCACTCGTTGCCCTCGTCCGTCTCTGCTCGGCTCTCGTAAAGCCGCACGGCGGTGTTGAACAGAAGGTCGATCCGCTCATGCTCGGCGCACAGTCTTGCCGCCAGTGCCCGCACATCCCGCGTCAGCGCCATATCGCCCGCGAGCATTGTCAACGCGCCACTCTCCGCGAAGCTAGGATAACATCTCTCCAGCGCCTCCCCCTTCCGGGCGACCACGCTCACCCGCGCGCCCAGCCGCAGCAGCAGCCCCACCAGATGCACTGCTGCCGGTGTTTCCGCCTCTGTCACCACCGCCACCTGCCCCTCCAGCGGTGTCCGCCCCGCCTCGATTGCGGCCAGGGCCGGTGGCAGGCCCGTACGCACGGGCGGCAGGCGGCCGCTGGCCCGATCGTGCCGGATCAGCTCCTGCAGCACCTCGGCGAAGCTGACCCAGATGCGTTTGGAAGGGTGCGCGCCAATCAGAGACGCGGCCAGTCCCGTGGCCAGAACGGGCGGCACCTGCGGATAGGGCGGTCGCACACGGATTCCGGTCTCGGTATCATCGACCAGCATCAACCCCAGGCGCCGGATCTCCGCCGCAGCAGCCTCGGCGGTTACCGCGATAGGGCCGGCGATATTCATCGCCCGGCCCGCCGCCGCCGGGGCGCGGGCAGCGAGAATGACCGCGTCGGCCAGGTCGTCAGCGTCGATGCCCTGATAACGTGACGGGCCCTCCGGCGGCCGGCCCGTGCGCCACATGTCGCCAATGAGTGTGTGGGCCTGCGGGCAGTCGCGGGCCAGCGTGGGCAGCGTGCGCAGCACGGTGCAGTCGATTTCCCCACTCGCCTCCGCCACCGCGCGTTCGAGCCTCATCGCCGCCCGCGTCAGTGGATCGGCCGTCTCGCGTGACGCGAAGGGCCCGGCCTCCGTCACCGTACCCGCGCGCATGGCATCGGGCGCATAAACCGCCGCACTGTTGAGCGCGATCAGCCGGTCTACCCCTGCCTTCGCCGCCGCGCCAATCAGCCCCGCGATCCGCTCGGCCACCAGCTCGGGTGCCTCGACAGGCGAGGCCATCTCGGCCACTACTGCGAGTGACAGACCGGAAAGGCTGTGGCCGAAGGCGCCTGGCTTGCGCGGCCAGCCGCGTGTCTGCACACCCTCCGGAACAGGATCCGCACGCTCGCGGCTTTGCACCCCCGTCACGTGCCAACCCGCCGCTACCAGCCGCCCAGCCACGCGCCGCCCGACCGGCCCAGTGATGTCGGTGACCAACGCGCGCATGTTCCGCCCCTCCCCCATCGCGCTCTAGTCGTCCATCATGTAGGCGGGCAGGCGAATGCTGTCTGACGTGGCGAAATCGAGCCGCGCCAGCACCTCCTCCACGCAGTCCCGTACGGACTTCTCCGGCCGCCAGCCCAGGGCCTTCAACTTGCGCGGCTCGCGCTTGGCCAGCCCGATATTGTTGCGCGAGGCGATTTCGGTCACGGGGTTTTCCGCGCGCCCGACATTGAGAATGTCCCAGACGATTTTCTGGATGTCATAGAGCGTGACCGGCTCATCGCCGGCCACCAGAAAGCACTGGTTACGCGCCTGCGGGTGCTCGGCCACCAGAAGCGCGGCGCGCGCCAGATCGGTCCCGTGGGTCCATTGCATCACGTCCCAGAGGCGCCGCTGCATCTCGATCTGCGCTTGCTGATTGCGCAGGACTGTGTTGATCATGCCCTCTATGACCGGGCATTTGCGGCCCGCGATGACCGTGGGACGCAGGATGGCGTAGTCGAGCTTGCCCGCCGCCCCGGCTTCCATCAGCGCATCCTCGGCGGCGATCAGCGATTCCGCCTCGGCCACCTGTGTGGGCGTGCCATGGGCATGGCGCGGGTCGTCGTCAAGCAACGGCCACATCGCTGGCGAACGGTGCAGCGCATAGATGTTGTTCGAGGTCACCATCACTATCCGCCGCGCCTGCCCGGTGCAGGCGGCGATCAGGTTGCGCGTGCCGGTGACGTTCACCGCATCCAGCGTATCCGCCCAGAGAGTGGCGGTGGGCGAGATGAGCGCGGTGTGAAAGACCAGTTCGACACCGCTCGCCGCCTCCTCCAACGACGCCCGGTCGAGTACATCGCCCGGAATCATCTCGATCCGGTCGCGAAAGCGCACGCGGTGCATCGCGTCCGGCAGCGCCAGGACCCGCACCTCTTGCCCGGTGGTCATCAGCGCCTCGAGGATGTACTGCCCCGCCGCGCCGGTCGCGCCTGTGACCAGCACCTTCACCCGGACACCCCTTCGCCCCGGCCTCCGGCCATGTTGGAGAACTGTTGTTCGAGGTTGCGGTCGAGCGCCTCCGTATAGGCCGACAGGAGCGACGCCCCCTCCAGCCCTTCGGCCGATTTCCTCTCGTTTATCTCGCGCAGAAGCGCGTCGCCTCCGCGGGCGGCATGAAGCGCGGCGCGATACGATTGCTCAGCCGCGCCCAGATTGCCCTCGAAGGCGAAGGCATCGCCATAAAGCCGTTGAACTACCGCCGCCATCGGCCCCTGACGTGGCATGCGTGCCAGAGTCTCGCGCGCCTCCGCAAGTTTGTTCTGGGGGATGAGCGCCTGCACCAGCAGGATCTGCGCGAACATGCGCGGCTGCTGGCGCCACCATTCGGCGATGCGGCGCATGAATTCCGCCCCCTGGTCCGCCTCCCCCGGAGGCTGTGCCGGCGCCTCGGGCAGGCGGCGCGGGATCGCCATGGCCCGGCGCAAGGGCGCCTCGGCCTCGGCATGGCGCCCGGCCCGGCTGAGGATGTGGCCCTGCGCCACCAGCAGGCCGGCATGGTCGGGACTGGCCTCCAGCGCTTTTCTCAACAGCGCAAGCGCGGCCTCGGTATCGCCCTTTCGGTAATGGACATTGGCCAGCTGGATCGAGGCCTGCTCGTCGCCGGGAAAGATCGACAGGAGATGCTGCAGATGCGCCTCCGCGTCCCCGAACCGGCCCTGATCGGCGCAGACCGTCGCGATCTGTTGGCGCAGCATCCGCGATTGCGGATCGACCTCGAGGGCGCGTTCGAGCACCGCGATTGCCTCGTCGGGATTGTCGTTGCGCAGGTGCAGGCGGCTGAGTCCCGTGAGAGCCTGAATCGAGTTCGGCTTGATCGCCAGGGCCTTGTGGAAATGGACCTCGGAATATTCCGGGTTGTCGCCGCGCAGACCGACCTGGGCGGCCAGAAGCGGCGGCACCTCGTCCTCGGGGTCGATCTCCATTGCCCGTTCGAAAAGCTGCGCGGCCTCCTCCAGTCGCCGCTCGCGCATGAGGGACAGCCCAAGCGCGACCACGGGCCTTGTGTTCTCCGGGTCCTTCTCCATGAGGGCGCGCAGTTCCGCGCGCGCCTCGTCGATCCGGCCTTCGGCAAAGAGAGAGCGGACATAGCTCATCGCCTGGCTGTCGTCGTCCTCGACCTGGCGCACATTGGGCATCCAGTCATTCGTGTCGGCCATCGCCTTGTCCTCCTCCTGTGCCGCGCCCGGGGCCCCGCGCGCCGGCGGTTCTATGTCATCGCATCGACCGGGCGGGGTGGTTCGGCAGGGGTGCGCACCCCGGATTGGGCAGGCAGCGCGCCTTCGGACTGCGCCACCTCCACGATGCGCCGCAGCCCTTCGGCAAAGGGTACGCACGGCGTGAAGCCCAGATGCCGCCTTGCGCGCGTCATGTCGTATTGCTGAACATAGCGCCGCCATACCCGGCTGCGGTCCGGCTGAAGATCCTTCGGCAGCGCCCGCCCTGTGGCGATCCGCGCCATGCGGCCGATGTCACGGTAGCTGATCACATCCGGCCCGGCCACGTTGAACGTCAGCCCGCGCGTCTCCGGCTGGAACGTGGCGCGCAGAAGCGCCTCGACCGCGTCGTCGATATGGACGAATTGCCGGGGCTGCTCACCGCCCGGCCCCTCGCCGAAACCCGGGCTCGCGACGGCACGGCGCACCATCGGATCGACCATCGGGTCGCCCACGCCATAGACCAGCGCCAACCGCAGGATCGCGTGGTCGAACCCGTACTGCTTGCCGTAATGGCGCAACAGGTTCTCGCCACCGATCTTGCTCATCCCGTATTCGGCGAGGTCGTTTTCGGCATCGGCCCGCAGTGCGTGCGCCTCGTGAATGGGCCATTCGCTTTCGGTGAACTGGTTCTGATAGACGGCAACCGAACTGGAAAAGACGAAATGCTTCAGCGTGCCCGCGCGGATACAGGCCCGCAGAAGCGCGTGCGTGCCATCGACATTGGTCCTGCGCAGCACGTCACGGGTGCAGGAACCGGCCAGCCGCGCCGCCAGATGCAGCACGATGCCGGCGCCCTCGACGAGCCGGTCGAGCGCTCCGGTATCTTCCAGCGTGCCCTCGATCACCTCGACATTGTCATGCGCGGGCAAATCACCGGCGGTGCCCGGCAGGGTCAGCAGCCGCAGCGCATAGCCCGCCTCCAGCAGCTTCGGCACCGCGTGGCGACCGAAATAGCCGGTCATGCCGGTGGCCGCGATCAGCGGCCTGTCATCCCCCGCCAACGGCACGGAATAGCCCTTGTGACCGGGGGCGCCAAGCCAGACCTCGGTGCCGCCATCGGGGTTGTCGATATACTCCCAGCGCGAGGCCAGCCGCGCCGCCGACTTGCCGCCGAAAACATTGGCCGTGCCCACGGCCAAGCCTTCGGGCGTCGAGACCATGGTGCGGCCGCCGTAATTGAAGGGGTTGGTCATGCCGTTGAGCGTGACCGGCTGCCAGTTGACCCCAT
Source organism: Alphaproteobacteria bacterium (assembly GCA_030428025.1). Taxonomy (GTDB): domain Bacteria; phylum Pseudomonadota; class Alphaproteobacteria; order Rhodobacterales; family Rhodobacteraceae; genus Roseovarius. The sequence continues at coordinate 66 of JAUIBJ010000212.1, read as the reverse complement.
CCCTGGTGCGCCACATCTCGAACCCGCCGCCGATATCGGCCAGTTGCTCGAAGCTCAGCCCGTTCA
>JAUIBJ010000211.1 GCA_030428025.1 Alphaproteobacteria bacterium | reverse complement strand
CAGGCGGTGGCGATTCGCCTGTTTTCCAGGGGAACCACCCGGTTGCGGCAACGCGATTGTGTCGAAACCGTGATGGCAATGGCCCGGAATTTGCCGGGAATGTTTCCCGATCTCGCCACAATTTCCGACTGATTTCAATATACGGAATGAACCGTTTGGCGTCAGGGCGCCGCTCCGTTATCAATCCGTTAATCCAAGCCCCGGGTCAGGTTTCTGCCGGCCCTTAACACCAGTGACTTAGTAAAGAGGATCAGAAACATGCCCACCAACCTGCCCGGCATCGTCGATGGGGAAGACTTCGGCGAAAACATGGAGATCGGCTATAACGACGCCAATCCCCCCACGCCGCCCACCGATCAGGGCGGGGACATGATCACCAATGGCGACGACACGATCTACGGCAATGGCGGCGACGACACGATCGACGGCGCCGGCGGCAATGACCACATCCTTGGCGACGGGCCCGACGGCACCGGCAGCGCCGGCCGCGAGATTTTCCAGTGGAGCGAAGCCCCCGGTTTCGGCGACCTTCAGCCGGCTTCCGACTTCACCCAGGTCACCGGCGACGCCACCATCAGCTTCGAGATCGTCAACGGAGATCCCGGCACGCAGCACCAGTACGAGACCGAAGAGCAGCTGATCGACGGGCTCGACCCGAATGTCGACGACGACGCCTCGTTCGAATCCGTCACCAACATCAACGAAAATTCGACCACCTATCGCTGGACCTCGGAAGAGGGCACGGTCGAGAACGTGCAGTTCCGCATCAACGACCTCGACGGCGACGGTGTCGTGGTGGTCCGCGCCTATGACGAGCACGGCAACGAGATCCCCGTGCACATCAGCGATGCGGGCTCGGGCGTCGAGACCTCCAGCAACAACGGCCTGCCCGGCGACAACGTGGCCGACAGCATCGACTCGACATACAACGACGCAGACAACGACCCAAATCATTCCTTCATCGTCACCATCGAAGGACCCGTGGCCTATTGGGAAGTGACCCACTCGCAGGACGCCGGCGGCAACAGCGGGATCAACGTCACCGATATCACGTTCAACGTCACCGGGGCCGAGATCACCCCGGGCAATGACGACATCTCCGGCGGCGACGGCGACGATGATATCGACGGCGGCGGCGGCAACGACACCGTCAGCGGCGAGGATGGCGACGACACGCTCTCGGGCGGCGCGGGCGACGACACCGTGATCGGCGGCGACGGCAATGACGTGGTCAACGACACCGAGGGCAACAACACGGTCGATACCGCCTCGGAGGCAGATCTTGCGGCCCTGCCCGATCTGGGATATCCGGGTCTATTCGACGCCGACCCCAATCCCAATGACGACCGCGACTCGGTGACCACCGGCGACGGCGACGACAACATCCGCACCGGCGACGACGCCGACACCATCGTCGCGGGCGGCGGCAACGACTTCATCAATGCCGGCATCGACGCCGACGAGATCGACGGCGGCGACGGCAACGACGAGATCGTGTCGGGCGAAGGATCGGACTTCGTCGATGCGGGCGCTGGCGACGACACCGTCTATGGCGGGCTCGGGCCGGCCTTCCCGGACGAGCTCAACATCACCGACGACGACACCGGTTTCCCCAGCCCCGACCTGGTGACCAACAACGGCATGGACACGATCTATGCCGGCGAAGGCGACGACCTGGTCCACGGCGAGGACGATGACGACGAAATCTATGGCGAGGGCGGCAACGACACGCTCTACGGCGACATCGACGAAGACACGATCGACGGCGGTGCCGGCGACGACGAGATGTCGGGCGGCCAGGACAACGACACCTTCATCGAGAACGGAAATGACGGTGCCGACACGATCACCGACTTCGGCGCGGACGACACCGGTTCGATCAATGACGGCGATCAGTCCAACAACGATTTCGTCGACCTGAGCGGCTTCTACAACCCGACCACGCTTGCCGATGTCAACGCCGCCGGAGGCAGCTTCGACTCGCCGCTTGACATGCTGCGCGCCGATGCCGAGGACGGCAGGCTCGACGGGGTGATCGGTGGAACCGACTACTCGGGAGAGATCGGCGGCGTGGACCTGACGTTGCAGGACGGCTCGGGCGGGTCGGTGACCGGCACCGACCTGACCTTCGACAACACCAATGTCGCCTGCTTCGTGCGCGGCACCCTGATCGCAACCCGCCGCGGCGCGGTTCCGATCGAGGAGCTGAAGGCCGGCGACGAGGTGATCACCATGGATCACGGCTTCCAGAAGATCCGCTGGATCGGCTCGACCACGGTTCCGGCCGACGGCAAGTTCGCGCCGGTGGTGATCCGTCGCGGCGCCATGGGCAACGAGCGCGACCTGCGGGTCTCGCCCCAGCACCGGATGCTGGTGCGCGGCTGGCATGTTGAACTGATGTTCGGCAAGCCCGAGGCTCTGGTGCCCGCGAAGGCGCTGATCAACGACGAGACGGTCTTCCAGCTGGAAGGCGGCAATGTGGACTATTTCCACATGATGTTCGACCGTCACGAGCTGGTCTATGCCGAAGGCATCCCGTCGGAAAGCTTCCATCCGGGCCATGTGGGCATCGGCAGCTTCTCGGAAGACGCCCGCGAGGAAATCCTCCAGCTCTTCCCGGAACTGCGCGAGGATGCGGCGGCCTATTCCAAGCCGGTCCGCCCGATGCTGAAGGTGCGCGAGGCTCGGGTGCTGGCCGAGAACCCGGAGTTGATCAAAGAGTAAGGGCGCAAGCCCTCTGGTTACCCAAGTGGTGGGGGCGCCTTTCGGGCGCCCCTTTCCTGTTGGGGCATCGTTGACCGGGCGTTTCCGTGTCACAACCCTTTGCTCAGCATCGAGACATACCCTGCCAGGTTTGGAAAGCAGGCGATTGGGCAGGTAGAACTGCCCACACTGCGCCTCGTTTGGTTGCAGACGCACATCGACGGGCCGCAGCGCGGCGATCAGACCTCCGAGCAGCCGCGCTTAATGCCAGCCAAGCACATGGAAGACAATAGCGCCGCGCGTGCATCACCAGATCGCCGTGCCGGGGGGCGGCCCGGCGATGCGCGGCGGCCTTCGGCCGCTGTTTCGCGCAGGATCCCAGGCTCACATGTTCCGCCTTGTCAGTCAGCGCCGCCCGCGCGCAAAGAGCAACAGACAGTCACGACGTATCTCACACGCGTTTCTACTCGCTGGTCAGGTTGCCCGGATCGAAGACATTGCCAAAACCGGAGTTGTCGCTCTCCTCCTCCGCAGGCGCCGAGCTTTCCTCCTCGCCCTGCAGGTTGCCCGGGTCGAAGACGTTTCCGAAGCCGGAGTTGTCGCTCTCCTCCTCCGGCGCTGCGCCTTCCTCCTCGCCCTGCAGGTTGCCGGGGTCGAAGACATTGCCGAAGCCGGAATTGTCGTCGCTCTCCGGCGCAGCCTCTTCCTCCCCCGGCGACAGTTCGTCGGGATCGAACACACCCTCGAAATTGCGCTGGCGTTCCAGTTCGCGCTGACGCTTCAGCTCCTCGATCCGGCGCTCGGCCTCGAGCCGCTTTTCCTCCTGCACGCGGGCAATACAGACATCGGGGCTGTAGGCCGTGGCGGTACCCACCACGGCGATGGCCGCCGCGCAAAAGAGCACCAGGCCGACCGCCGCGCCGTTGCCACTGAGGAAACGCGGCAACCGAACCCCGCCGGCGACCTCGCCCACCGTGGCGCCGCGCCGTGCGGCGGCGGCCAGTTCGCGGCGCTTGATCATCGCCTCGTTCAGAAGCGCGAAGAATACGGTCAGTACGACGATGATGAAAGCCAGCGCCGAGATCGACGGATTGATCCCGTAGCGCACCTTCTGGGCCAGTTCGATGGTCAGCGTGGGATACTGGCCGAAGGTGAAGGTGGTGGTGTTGTAGTTCTCGAAACTGGCGAGAAAAGCCAGCACGGCGGCCGAGGCGATGGCTGGCCGCATGAAGGGCAGCAGCACCTTGCGGAAGGCCTGCGCATGGGTGGCGCCCAGGTCGAGCGCGGCCTCGGTCTGACCGGTATCGTAGCGCTGCAGCCGCGCCACCAGAACCAGCATGCAGTAACTGGCGATGAAGGTCGACTGGCCGATCACCGTCAGGAAAATGCCGTTCGACAGAAAGCTGTCGGGGCCGAGGCCGAGAAACCGGTTGATCCGATCCCAGAAGACCAGCGTCGAGATACCCAGAACCACGCCGGGAATCAGGATGGGGGCAATGACGACCGTATAATAGGTGGCCCGCAGTTTCGGCCAGATCTGGGTGAGCATCAGTGCCCCGGCAAGCCCCATCGCCACCGACAGAACCACCGTCCCCGCCCCTATGATGAAGGAGTTGCGGATACTGACGAGAATGCGCTCGTCCTGGAACAGTTCGGCGAACCAGTCGAAGGTCAGGCATTCCCAGGGCGTGGCTCGGGGAAACTCGGACGAGTTGAAGGCAGTGACCGACATGATCACCAGCGGCCCCAGCAGATAGGCGAAGAAGACCGCCAGATAGACCCAGATGCTGACGCGGATAACGGACAGGTTCATTTGCCGATATCCCCCATGTTCACCTTGAAGAGGCGCATGATGGCCAGAACCAGAAGGATGCAGGTGACCAGCAGGACGATGGCATAGGCCGCGCCCTGCGGCCAATCGTTGTTGTCGTTGAACTGCTGATAGATGAGTTGGGTGAACCACAGGCTCGACGGCCCGCCAAGGATCTGCGGCGCGGCCAGTGCGCCGGCGCTCAGCATGAAGACCATGGTGCAGCCCGAACTGATGCCCGGCTTGGCATAGGGAATGACCACGCGGCGGTGAATGGTGGTCCAGCTGGCGCCCATGTCGCGGGCGGCCTCGATCTGATTGCGGTCGAGGCTTTCGATCACGTTGTAGATCGGGAAGATCATTAACAGGATGTAGGCATAGCCCAGCCCGGCATAGAGCGCGATGTCGTTACGGATGAAGTCGAAGGGCACATCGAAAATGCCCAGCCCCATCAGCACCGTGTTGATCACGCCGCTTTCGCCGAAGATGATGCGCAGGGCGAAGGCACGCAGGATCTCGTTGATCCAGTAGGGAATGATCAGCATCAGCGCGAAGATGCGGATGTGATTGCCCTTGGTCTGTCCCAGGTAATAGGCGATCGGATAGCACAGGATCAGGTTGAACAGCGTCACGAACATCGCGGCGATGATCGTGCGATAGAACACCCGCAGGTCGACCGCGTTATAGGCCTGGCTGCCCCCTTCCGGCCCGAAGACCAGATAGCGGTAGTTCTCCAGCGTGTAGACATCCTTCGGCCCGCCGTATTCAGGCGGCGGCAGGTTGGGCCGGAAGGAGAAGTCGAGCATCGACAGTTGCGGCAGGATGATGAGTCCGATCGTCCAGAAGAGGACGAGGCCCAGCATGATCAGCCCCATGCCGGTGCCGTTGCGGTTGAAGTACTCCTTGAGGAAACGGGGCATCTCGTCTCCCCCTATTCCGTCGCCAGTTCGCCATGCGGCACGATCACGGCGTTTCGCACATCGTATTCCAGCGTCATCGGCGCGCCGAGATGGCTTTCGAAGGACTGGCCGACATTGGGCAGCGACACTTTCAGCTCCTTGCCGCCCTCGCCTTCCATGAAGATGTTGAAGGCGTTGCCCTCGAATTCCTCGTTGGTGACCTTCGCGGTGACGAAATGGTCACCCCGCGCGCCGGTCGTGGCGATGGAAAACGCCTCTGGCCGGATGAACAGCATCGCCTTGTCTCCGGCCTTCATCTTGCCGCGGTTGGCGGTCGAGATCGTCGCCAGCAGGTCACCCGAACGATTGGTCGAAATCACCGCCTCGTCGCCCTTCACGTCCTTGATGGTGCCGCGGAAGACATTGTTCTCGCCCACGAAGGAGGCGGCGAAGGCGGTGGCGGGGTCGTTATAGATGGTGCGGCCGTTGCCGACCTGATCAATGACCCCCGCGCGCATCACCGCGATCTTGTCGGACATGGTCAGCGCCTCGCCCTGATCGTGGGTGATGTAGATGAAGGTGATGCCCACGCGCTGCTGGATCTCGCGCAGCTCGGTGCGCATGTGCTGGCGCAGCTTTAGGTCGAGGGCCGAGAGCGGCTCGTCGAGCAGAAGCACGTCCGGCTCGGCACAAAGTGCGCGGGCGATGGCCACGCGCTGTTTCTGCCCGCCCGAAAGCTCCGAGGGCAGCTTGTCGCCCTGCCCCTTCAGCGCGATCATGTCGAGCAGCTCGTCGGCACGCTTGCGCCGCTCGGCGGCGCTGGCGCCCTTGATTTCCAGCGAAAAGGCGATGTTCTCCCACACCTTCATCAGCGGAAACAGAGCAAGGTTCTGAAAGATCAGTGCGGTGGGCCGCTTGTTGGGGCCGATCCCCTTCATGTTCTGCCCGCCGATCAGCACATTGCCCTCGGAGGGTTCCAGAAAGCCCGAGACCGCGCGCAGGATCGTCGTCTTGCCGCAACCCGAAGGGCCGAGGAAGGAGAAGAAATCGCCGCCGTTGATCTTCACGTTCGCGTCGCGCACCGCGACGAAGTCGCCAAACCGGATCCACAGGTTCTCCAGATCGACGCCGACCCCCGCACTCATCGTCTATCCCCCTTGTCCCGCTGGGTTGCCGGCCCGCATGGGG
>JAUIBJ010000210.1 GCA_030428025.1 Alphaproteobacteria bacterium | reverse complement strand
AGGGAGCGTGACAGATGGCCAGGATGACACGACGCGACTATGCGAACATGTACGGCCCCACCAAGGGCGACGCGGTGCGGCTGGGCGATACCAGCCTTTTCGCCGAGGTCGAGCATGACTTCATCACGCCCGGCGACGAATGCCTGCATGGAGGCGGCAAGACCCTGCGCGACGGGCTGGGCCTGACCGCCGGCTATGACAGCGCCATGGGGGCGCTTGACATGCTCTTGTGCAACGCCACCGTGATCGACCCGGTGCTGGGCATCGTCAAGGGCGATATCGGCATCAAGGACGGCAAGATCGTGGCCGTCGGCAAGGCCGGCAATCCCGGCATCATGGACGGCGTCCACCCCGACCTGATCTGCGGGGTGGCGACCACGGTGCGCGACGCCGAAGGCCTGATCGCCACGCCGGGAGGCATCGACGTGCATGTGCATTTCGACAGCGCCCAGCTTTGCGATCACGCCATCGCCTCGGGCATCACCACGATGATGGGCGGCTCCTTGGGCCCGATCACCGTGGGCATCGACTGCGGCGGCGCCTTCAACGTGGGCAAGATGATCCAGTCGGCGCAGCACTTCCCGGTCAATTTCGGCTTTCTCGGCCGTGGCAACACCTCCAAGCCGCGCTCGATCTACGACCAGATCCTGGGCGGGGCGGTGGGGCTGAAGATCCACGAGGACTGGGGCTCGATGCCCTCGGCCATCGACACCTGCCTGAGCGTGGCTGACGAGCTGGATTTCCAGGTGCAGATCCACACCGATACGCTGAATGAAAGCGGCTTTCTGGAAAACACGCTCGCGGCCATCAACGGGCGCACGATCCACATGTACCACACCGAGGGCGCCGGCGGCGGCCACGCGCCGGACGTGATCCGGGTGGCGGGCGAGATGAACTGCCTGCCCTCCTCCACGAACCCCACCAACCCCTTCACCGTGAACACCTTCGACGAGCATCTCGACATGACCATGGTCTGTCACCACCTCAGCCCGTCGATCCCCGAGGACGTGGCCTTTGCCGAGAGTCGCATTCGCGCTCAGACCATCGCCGCCGAAGACATCCTGCACGATCTGGGCGCGATCTCGATGCTGGGCTCGGACAGCCAGGGCATGGGCCGCATCAACGAGGTGATCGCCCGCACCTGGCAACTGGCCTCGAAGATGAAGGACCAGCGCGGCCGGCTGCCCGGCGAGAAGACCGCCAAGGGCGACAACGAGCGCATCAAGCGCTATATCGCCAAATACACCATCAACGCCGCCAAGAGCTTCGGCATCGACGCACATGTCGGCTCGCTCGAGCGCGGCAAGATGGCGGATGTGGTGCTGTGGAAGCCGGGCTTTTTCGGCATCAAGCCCGAAATCGTGGTCAAGGGCGGCTTCATCGCCTATGGCGCCATGGGCGACAGCGCGGCCTCGCTTATGACCTGCGAACCGGTACTGATGCGCCCCCAATGGGGCGCGTTCGGCGAGGCCAAGAACGACTGTTCGGCGGTCTTCGTGCACCCCTCTGCGATCGAGGACGATCTGGCCGGCAAGCTGCGGGTCAACAAGCGGCTCTTGCCGGCGAGCGGGACGCGCAAGCTCAACAAGCAGCATATGCTGCACAATGACGCCTGCCCCGACATCAAGGTCGATCCGCAAACCTTCGACGTCTTCGTCGATGGCGAAAAGGCCTGGTGCGAGCCGGCGGAAAAGCTGCCGCTCGCCCAGCTTTACATGTTCCGCTAGGTGGCTGCGATGAACCGGATGGTATCAGACGAGAGCACAGGCGCCGCCGGCTCCAAGACGGCGGCGCGCGTGGGCATCGGCGGGCCGGTGGGGTCCGGCAAGACGGCACTTCTTGAACAGCTGATCCCGGCGCTGACCGAGCGCGGCATCGAGATGGCCGTCGTCACCAACGATCTGGTGACCAAGGAAGATGCGCTGCGGCTGCAACGCTCGGGCCTCATCGAGCCCGAGCGCGTGCTGGCGGTCGAGGCCGGCGCCTGCCCGCATACGATCATCCGCGAGGACCCGTCGCTGAACATCGCGGCCGCGGACAAGCTGGCCGACATGTTCCCCGGGGCGGATGTGATCTTCATCGAAAGCGGCGGCGACAATCTGGCCTCCACCTTCTCGCTCGATCTGGTCGATTACTGGATGTTCGTGATCGACACCGGCGGCGGCGACGACATCCCGCGCAAGAAGGGGCCCGGCACGATCCGCAGCGACCTTCTGGTGATCAACAAGATCGACCTGGGCCCGGCGGTGGGCGCCGATGTCGCGCTGATGCAGAAGGAGGCAAGCGAAGTGCGTGGCGGCCGCCCGGTGATCCTGACCGACTGCAAGCGGCAGGTGGGGATCGACCTTGTCGTCGAGCAACTGCTGCATGACGTGCTCTTCACCCATGCCTGACGGGACCGCGACAGGGCAGACGACGCATCCGTCGCTGGACAGGCGCGGCCGGCTGGAGCTTTCCTTTGCCGCCGCACCCGATGGCCGGACCTATATCGACCGGCAGTATTCCTCCTATCCGTTCCACGTCTGCCGCCCCTTCTATCTGGACGGCGGGACGACGGCCGGGATGGCCACCGTCTATACGCAGTCCTGTTCCGGCGGGCTCTACTCGCTGGACCGGCTGGTAACCGAAATGACGGTGGGCGAGAATGCGCAGGCGCATCTGACTTCGCAGGCCTCGACCATCGTGCACAAAGGCGCCTATGGCGGGGCCGATCAGGCCTGCCACATCACCGCCGGACCGGGCGCGCTGGTGGAATACCTGCCCGATGCGACGATCCTGTTTCCCGGCGCGCGGCTGAAATCCTCGGTCACGCTGCAGATCGCCGAGACCGCACGCGCCGTGCTCTTCGACAGCTTTCTCGCCCATGACTACGGGGGCGGTGACGGGGTGTTCGACCTTTTCGAGAACGATATCCGCATCCTCGCCCCCGACGGCGCGCCGCTGGCCATCGACCGCTTCCGCATCACAGGGGCCGAATTCGCGGATGCTGGGGTGGGCCGGATGGGCGGCTATCGCTGTCATGGCAGCGTCATCGTTGTTGCCCCCGGCGTCGCGCCGGAGCCTCTGATCGACGCGGCGCGCGAGGCAGTGGGCGATCTGGAGGGCGCGGTTGCCGGCCTGTCTCTCCTGCCGCTGGTCGACGGTTTCTCGGCCCGGATCCTGGCCAAGGACGCGGTACCGATGACACGGGCGATGCGGCGCCTGTGGGAGCTGTCGCGGAGCGCCATGACGGGCCAGGCGCCGCCGCCCCGGCGGAAATGATCCCCTGCTCAGTCTGAGCGTGGAACACCGAAGATGAACTTGCAGATGTAGGCGGCGGAGACGAGGCCGGCGAGGGGGCCCGCGAGGTAGATCCAGTAGTGGGACCAGTCGCCGTTGACGAGGGTCGGTCCGAAGGCGCGGGCGGGGTTCATGGCGGCGCCGTGGGTGGCGCCGAAGAGCATGACGTCGATGCCGACGACGGCGCCGATGGGCACGGCGAAGAAGCGGCCGGGCACGTCCTCGGCCGCGACCGACAGGACGATCACCACCATCATGGCGAAGGAGAGGACGTATTCCACCCCGAGCGCCTGAAGAGGCGTGATGCCGGCGGCGATGTCGGGCAGGTTGGCGCCCATGCCCGGCACCGGCCCGAGTGCCGCAAGCAGGCAGAGGCCACCGGCCGCCGAGCCTGCGGTCTGGGCGGCGACATAGCCGGGCAGCAGCCGACCCGGGAAGGCGCCGGTCAGCCACAGCGCGAGGCTGAGCGCGGGGTTGACATGTCCGCCGGAGATGCCCGCGAAGATCCAGATCACGATCATCAGGATGAGGCCCGAGGCGAGCCCGCCGATCACCGCGCCTGCGGCCGACCCGGTCAGCACACTCACCATCGCCGCGCCGGCAGCGAAGAAGACCAGCAGGAAGGTGCCGATGAACTCGGCCGCATATTTCCGGAAATCGTCGTTCTGCATCGCGTCTCCCTCCGCCTCAGGCCGTCAGCCGGAAATACAGCATCGGCAGCTTCTCGGGCAGAGCCTCGACATTGGCGATGCGCACCGAGTGGCGGCGGCTGAAGATCCGGGTCAGGTGATCGTCGCCGCGCCCCGTCAGCGCCACGCAGAACGTGTCGATCCCCTCGTGACCCAGTTCGTGGACGGCCTTGCGGGCGTCTTCCGCCAGATAGCGGCGGTCGTCAACGTCGATATCAGAGGGCTCTCCGTCGGTGATCACCAGGATAAGGCGGCGATGGGTCTGCTGGCCCGCGATCTGCGCGCCGGCATGCCGCAGCGCCGCGCCGAGCCGGGTGGAGAGCCCGGGGCGCAGCCCGCCCAGCCGGGCACGCGCGGCGGCGTCGTAGGGCCGGCCGAAATCCTTGATCCGGTAATAATGCACGTCCGCGCGGCCGTCGGAGGCAAAGGCGTGCAGCGCGAAGGGGTCGCCCACCCCCGCCATCGCCTCGGCCAGAAGCGCCATCGCCGCGCGTTCCAGCGAGAAGACCGAGGCAGTGCCGCCGCGGATCGTGTCCTTGGTGGATTCAGAGATGTCCAGCAGCACCAACACCGACAGGTCGCGCTGCAGAAGCGCGGTGGTCTCGTAGACCCGGGTCTCGGGCGCGAGCCCCGCCCGCAGGTCGGCCGCCACGCGGATGGCGGCATCGAGGTCGAGCCGGTCGCCCTCGGCCTGACGCCTGAGCCGCACCGGGCGGCCGACCCGGGCCTGGCGGACCAGCGCCTCGATCCGCCGCTCGGTATCGGCATGGCTCTCGAGAATGCGCTCGATCACTCCCGGAACCGTCTGGGGCGGATCGTAGTCCACCAGCGTCGTCCAGTCCTGCCGCAGCCGGGCCGAGAGGTAATCCCATTCGGGATACTGCGCCACCGGCACGCCCTGCGCGGGCTCGGCCGGGCGCACCCGGCCCGACGGCTCGCCCTCGCCGGGGTCGTGCTCCTCGCGGTTGCGGTCGGGGTCGTCCTCGGGGTCCTCGGCCTTTTCAAGGCGGAAGGATTCGAACACCGTCTCGGTTTCCTCCGCCGCCTCGGGTGGGGGCGGGCCGAAATCCCAGATCCCGAGATTGTCGTCGCGATAGGGCGGCTGCACCACATAGGTCTTGGCGTTGAACTGGATGCGCATCTGCCCCAGATCGTTGCCCAGAAGCACGCCGATGCGGCGGATCTCATCGGGGTCGTCGTAATCGGGGCCCGCCGCCGCGAACATCCGCCGTGCCTTGACGATCCAGGGGTTGTCGTCGGCGAAATCCGGGTCGATCAGGGCGCGCGCCAGCCGCGCCAGCAAGGGCCCGGCGAGGTTGGGCCCGGCCGGCCCGTCGGCCTCGCCGGCGATGTGGAAGCGCCTCCAGAGCCGCAGCAGGCCGGGATACTGCCGCCCCGCGAGCAGCTCCACCCGCGCATCCTCGATCAGCGAGACCAGCGCGATCTGGATGGGCTTGAGGGTCTTCGGCTCGAATTTCTCGCGCGAATAGGCATGATGGGCGCCCACATGCGCCACCGCGGCCTTGAAGAGCGCCTCCGCCTCGGCCGGCGGAAAGCCCGGAAAACTAGGCGGCAGACGGATCATCGGGCCGTCGAAACTCGCGCGGCGCGCCACATGCAGCGCCTTGCGCGCCACCGCCGGGCGCAGGACCGGCACGTAGCCCCAGAGCCCGGTGGTCAACGCCCTGAGCCGCTTCTCCATCGTCTCGAGCCGCACTTCGCTCGCCTCTGCCCCGAAGCCCTCGATGGCGGCGGCCTCGGTCTGCAGGAAATAGGCCAGTTGCGCCTCGGCCCCGGCCTGGCCCAACCCGGCCACCAGCCAGGCGCGGAACCCGCGCGCATCGAGCTGCGTGAGCAGCATGTCGGTGCGCACGCAGACCGGCTGCACCGCCTGCGGCACGCCTGCGGCCAATTCCGAAAGCGAGGCCAGCCAGACCCGGAACCCCTCGGCACCCCCTGTCAGCAGCGCGGCGCGCGGGGCATGTGCCAGCAGGCTGGCGGCGGCGGCGCTGCCCGCGCGGCGCGCCACCTCCTCGGCGGTGCGGGCCAGGTCGAGCGGTGCGTCCGGCCCGGCGTGCCGCGCCACCCGCGGCGTGGCACGCGCCAGATCAAGCGCCACGCGGGGCCGGTCGGCGGTGGCCGCGCCCAGCCGGCCGAAGGCCTCCAGCCATTGCTCCAGGCGGATGCCCGACAACACCCCGCGGATCCCCGCCCAGAGTGGCGCGCCGATCTCCTCGTCGGCCCCGGCCGAGCGCAGAAGCTCTTCCACGATCCGGTTGCCGCCCGCCATCTCCGGCCCCTAGCCGCAGGCCGCGACGATCTCGGACAGGGCGTCGCGCAGATCCGGATCGTCGGTGATCGGCAGGACCACCGTCATCCGGCAGGCCCGGTCCAGTTGCACCCCCTCGGCCATCAGCCGCCCGGCCTGGATGAGCATCCTTGTCGAGGCGCCCTCGTCCAGCCCGTGACCCCTGAGGTGACGCGTCCGCGCCCCGATGCGGACCAGACGCTCGGCGGTTGCGGCGTCGATGTCCGCCTCCCGGGCGACGATCTCGGCCTCGACCGCCGGATCGGGATAGGTGAAGTCGATCGCCGAGAACCGCTGCTTGGTGCTTTCCTTGAGATCCTTCAGCACGCTC
>JAUIBJ010000209.1 GCA_030428025.1 Alphaproteobacteria bacterium | reverse complement strand
ATGCCTCGCTGTCCGCGCTCGCGCGGTTCCTCAAGGCCGATTCCAGCCGCCGGATCGCGCTGGTGGGCCATACCGACGCGGTGGGCGCGCTCGACACCAATGTCGCGCTGTCGCGCCGCCGCGCGGCTTCGGTGCTGGAGCGGCTGGCCACCCGCCACGAGGTGCCGCGCGCGCAGATGGAATCGAACGGCATGGGCTATCTCGCACCTGTCGCGCCAAACACCACGCCCGAGGGCCGCGAGGCCAACCGCCGGGTCGAGGCGGTGCTTCTCAACACGGAGTGACAGCGGATGGACCCACAGCTGCGCCTTCTGGCCTGCCAGATCGACATACCCGAAACCGCTGATGCCTCCGCGCGCGACGCCCATCTCGACCGCGTCACACGGCTTGTTTCCGACCGACTGGCAGAGCGACCCGCCGATCTGGTCGTGCTGCCCGAACTGTCGAGCATCGACTATTCCCGTGCCGCCTTCGACCGGCTCGACGCGCTGGCCGAGCCGCTGGAGGGGCCGTCTTTCCGGGCGTGGTCGGCGGTGGCACAGGCGCATGGCGCGCATGTCGTCTTCGGCTTTGCCCGGCACCATGGGGACGCCACCCATATCAGCACCGCCGTCGCCGCGCCCGACGGCAGCTGCGCCGGGGTCTATGACAAGCTTCATCTCTGCCATTACGGCGCGTCGATGGAGAAGGATTATTTCACTCGCGGCGACCATCTTCTGACCTTCCAGGTGAACGGCCTCACCTGCGCGCCGATCATCTGCTACGACATCCGCATTCCGGAACTGTCGCGCTGTCTCACGCTTGACCATGGTGTCGATCTGATCCTGCATTGCGGCGCCTATTTCCGCGACGAAAGCTTCGCCACATGGCACGATTTCATCACCGCCCGGGCGCTGGAAAACCAGGTCTATCTGCTGAGCCTCAACCGGGCCGGACGCGATTACGGCGGGTCCGCCTTCTGCCGCCCGTGGATGGACGAGACACGGCCGAAAGCCCTGCTCGAGCCCCATGCGGAAGACCTGCGCTATTTCGATGTTCGCGCCGAGGAAATCGCCCAGGCGCGGCGGGACTACACCTTTCTGAAGGATCGGCTGCCCAACTATGGCGCCCTGACCGCATAGGGCGGGAAATGCGCAAGTTTCGGGCCGCCCGAAACGGTGAAAAGAGGTAGATCAGAACGACGACCCGCAGGAGGGGAACGCGTGTACATGTCTTCGCTTTCCACACCCGTCGGCAGGCTGACTGTCACCAGCGATGGCACGGCCATCACCGCGTTGGACTGGCGCGAAACAACCCGGCAGGACGACCGGCCCGAACTGCGCGCCGCCTGCGACCAGATCGAGGCCTATTTCGCCGGGCAACTGGCGGAATTCGACCTGCCGCTCGCCGTGACAGGCACCCCGTTTCAGCAGGAGGTCTGCGCCGCGATGCAGGCCATTCCCTTCGGCGAAACGCTGACCTATGGCGATATCGCCCGCCGGCTTGGCGCGCCGGCGCAGGCGGTGGGGCAGGCCTGCGGCGGCAATCCGATCCCGGTCATCATCCCCTGCCACAGGGTTCTGGGCGCCCGCTCGCTCGGCGGGTTTTCTGCCGCCGGCGGGGTGGAAACGAAGGTCTGGCTTCTGCGCCACGAAGGGGCGGCGGGGCTGCTGATCTAAGCGGCTTTGCGCTCTGGCACGACCTGTTGCACGATCCCGGCGAACAGCAGGTAGAGGCTGGTGCCGATCAGCCCCCAATGGGCCCAGCTTTCGGGGTGGAAATCCACCCAGGCCGCCCAGCCGGCGAAGAATGTCCAGGCCACGGCGATGGGAAAGGACAGGAACCGCCATCTCTTGGTGCGGGCCGGGTGGACGAATTTGAGCGGCAGAAACATGGCCACCGCCATCGCCACCACCAGCACGAGGATCAGCCAGAAATTCGGTTCGACAGCGAACATCACCAGCACCAGCATGTTCCAGCAGCCGGGAAAGCCGTGAAACGAGTTGTCCTTGGTCTTCATCTTGGTGTCGGCGAAATACATCGCGCTGGCATAGGTGATCACGATGATGGCCACCCAGCCGGTCCAGCCCGGCAAGAGGTCGGACTTGAAGAGTGCGAAGGCCGGGATGAACACATATGTCAGATAGTCGATGATCAGGTCGAGCAGCACCCCGTCGAACCGGGGCGCGTTCTTCTGAACGTGGTAGTGGCGGGCGAGGGGGCCGTCGATGCCATCTACGGCGAAGGCCACGACCAGCCAGAGAAACATGAGGCTCCATTTTTCTTCTACCGCAGCCAGCATCGCCAGCATGGCAAAGACCGCTCCGGTTGCGGTCAGAAGATGAACGAGAAGTGCCTTGGCCTTGTCAGTCATGGGTTTGTCATGAAGCAAAACGCCGGACGGTGCAATCAGGCTTTGGGATGGGCCCGGGCGTAGACCTCCATCAGCCGGGCGGTATCGACTGCTGTATAGGCTTGGGTGGTAGAAAGCGAGGCATGGCCCAGAAGCTCCTGTATGGCGCGCAGGTCGCCGCCGGCATTGAGCAGATGGGTGGCGAAGCTGTGCCGCATGGCGTGCGGCGTCACGCTGGCGGGCAGGCCCAGTTGCAGCCGCACCTGCTCGACCAGCTTCTGCACCGCCCGCGGGCCAAGGGCGCCGCCGCGAACCCCCCGGAACAGCGCCTCGTCGGGCTCTGCCGGATAGGGGCAAAGCCTCACATAGGCCGCAACTGCCGCCCGCGCGGGCGCGATCACCGGCACGATGCGTTCCTTGCCGCCCTTGCCCGTGATGCGGATCGCCTCGCCCAGCGGACTGTCGCCGCCGGTCAGGCCGAGTGCCTCGGAAATCCGCAGACCGCAACCATAAAGCAGCGTCACCACGGCCTCGTCCCGCGCCGCCACCCACGGGGTGGGAGATTGCAGATCGATCGTGCCGATCACGTTCCGCGCGGCCTCTTCCGACAGGGGGCGGGGCAGTTTCTTCTGGAACCGAGGCGCGCGGGCGGCAAGCACGGCGGTCGCGTCCACCCTCTCGCGTTCGGCCAGCCATCGGTAGAAACTTTTTACTGCCGACAACCGCCGCGCCAGAGAGCGCGTGCCGATCCCCTCGCTGCGGCAGGCCGCCATCCAGCTGCGCATGTCCGATTGCGTGACCCGGCCAAGGGCGGAAAGCCCCTGCGCCTCGCCCCTGTGCCCGGTCAGGAAGGAAAGGAAGCCGGCCACGTCGCGGGCATAGGCGTCCTGCGTGTTGGCGGAGATGCCGCGCAGAGCTTTCTGCGCCTCCAGCCAGCCCTGCAACGCGGCCCGTGCCGCGTCGGAGATCATGACAGCCAGCGGCGCATCGCCCGTTCGAAGACGCCGGTGAAGAATGCCAGCAGATCGGTACCCTGCTGCGGGCTGAACTGGTGCGGGTCTTCCGACCCCATCACCAGCATGCCGGGCAGCCGGCCGCGACCGAAATCGAGCAGCAGGCAGGCTTCGGAGCGGATGTATTCGCCAGTCGCGCCATAAACCCGCTCTTCGCCCTCGCTTATCTGGCGCAAGGTGACCTGACGGGTCGGGCCGGGGCGGCCGGCGGTCAGATAATCCTCGATGAAGCCCGGCTCGGCCACGCTCAGCACATCGCCCAGCCTCCGAACCGCCGGGTCGTCCGCGCTCTGCACCGATTCGAGCACCAGCTTGACGCTGTCCACCCGCAGGATCTGGGCCACCTCGCCGCCGAGGTCGCGCAGGAAATCCTCGAAATCCACAGGGTCGAGCATCCGCAGCACGGCCCGGTGAACCTGATTGGTGCCCGAAAGGTTTTCATAGGCCGCCGCGATCACGCTTCTGTGGGTGTCTTCCAGCCGCGCCAGCCGCGCCTCCAGCCGGTCCATCGCGATGCCGCGCAGATCGACGATATTGCCGCCCATCGCGCGTTCGTTCGCGGCAATGAGCGCACGCATAAGATCCTGATCTTCAAGTATAACGTCGGGCTGCGCGATGATCCTTTCGCGCAGTTCGTCATTCATAGCGGGCTTGCTGCTCATACCTGCCTCGTGTTCTTTTGGGTGTTATAGCACGCGGTTACAGGATTTTCTGCCCTGTTTTTTCCCAATCTTTCAGGAAGGCGTCGAGCCCCTTGTCGGTCAGCGGGTGCTGCGCCATCTTCTTGATAACGTCCGGCGGGGCAGTCATCACGTCCGAGCCGATGCGCGCGGCCTCGAAGGCATGATTCACGCTGCGGATCGAGGCCGCAAGGATTTCGGTCTCGAAATCATAATTGTCGTAGATCTGCCGGATATCGGCGATCAGCTGCATCCCGTCGAGATTGATGTCGTCCAGCCGGCCGATGAAGGGGCTGATGAACGTGGCGCCCGCCTTGGCCGCCAGAAGGGCCTGATTGCCCGAGAAGCAGAGCGTCACATTGACCATGTGTCCGTCATTCGTCAGCACGTTGCAGGCCTTCAGCCCGTCCCATGTCAGCGGCACCTTCACGGCGATGTTGTCGGCGATCTGGGCCAGCTTGCGGCCCTCGGCGATCATCTCGTCGGCCTTCAGCGCAACCACCTCGGCGCTGACCGGGCCGCTGACCATGTCGGCGATTTCCTTGGTGACCTCCAGAATGTCGCGCCCGGATTTGAGGATCAGAGAGGGGTTGGTGGTTACCCCGTCGACCATGCCCAGGTCGTTCAGTTCGGCGATCGCATCGACATCGGCGGTGTCTACGAAAAACTTCATGGCGCACCCTTTCAAGCGGCTTTTGATCTGTCGGCTTTGCCTTTACCTCATGAGGTGACCTGCCGAAACCCTGGAAAGGAGGGATGCGTGGCCGAAGCGCCGGGATTTTTCGCCGAAGGCGAGCGTGTGGGCGTGCTTACCACCCAGCCGCTCGACCGGCTGCTCGACTACCATGCGCCCGAGGGGGGCTGTCACACCGGCGCTTTCGTCGAGGTGCCATTGGGGCCGCGGCGGGTGCTGGGGGTGGTCTGGGGCCCGGGCAAGGGCGATTTCGATGCGGCGAAAATCCGCCCGGTGATCCGCGTGCTCGACGTGGCGCCGATGCGCGAGGAAATGCAGAGCTTCCTGACCCGCGCGGGCGAGTACACGCTCACGCCCATGCCGGCGATGCTGCGGCTGGCCACGCGTGTGCCGGGGCTGGGCGACCCGCCCTCGATGCGCAAGGTCTACCGGACCGGCGATGCAGCGCCCGACCGGATGACCGACGCAAGGCGCCGGGTGCTGGAGGTCCTGCGCGACTTTGGCGGGCTTGCCTTCACGCTGAAGGAGCTTTCCGACGAGGCGGGCGTGTCTTCTTCGGTGGTCAAGGGGCTGGTGAAGCAGGGCGCGGTGCGCGAGGAGGACACGCCGCGCGACGCTCCCTATCCCCGCCTCGATGCGGGCACCGGCGGGGTGGACCTGACCGAGGAGCAGGCGCAGGCGGCGGAGGTGCTGCGTAAGGGCCTGCGCGCGGGCGGCTACGGCACCACCCTTCTGCGTGGCGTCACCGGCTCGGGCAAGACCGAGGTCTATCTGGAAGCCGTGGCCGAGGTGCTGCGGCAGGGGCGGCAGGCGCTGGTGCTTCTGCCCGAGATCGCGCTCACGGCCGAGTTCCTGGCCCGGGTCGAGGCGCGTTTCGGCGTCCGCCCCGCCGAATGGCATTCCGGCGCGACCATGACCGAGCGGCGGCGGATCTGGAAAATGGTGGGGCAGGGCGGCTGCCAGATGGTGGTGGGCGCGCGCTCGGCGCTTTTCCTTCCGTTCCGGGATCTCGGGCTGATCGTCGTCGACGAGGAACATGACAGCTCCTACAAGCAGGAGGAAGGCGTGCTCTACAACGCCCGAGACATGGCCGTGCTTCGCGCGAGCCTTTGCGGGGCGCAGGTGGTGCTGGCCTCGGCCACGCCCAGCCTTGAAAGCTGGGCCAATGCCGAGGCCGGCAAATACGCCCGGCTGGACCTGACCGCGCGCTTCGGCGCGGCGGTGCTGCCGGAAATGCGGGCCATCGACATGCGGGCGGAAACGCTGCCAGCGGGAAGGTGGGTGTCGCCCACCCTGCAAAAGGCGGTCGCGGCACGGCTTGCGGCCGGTGAACAGGCGCTCCTGTTCCTCAACCGCCGGGGCTATGCGCCGGTCACGATCTGCCGGGCCTGCGGCCATCAGATCGGCTGCGACCACTGCGACGCGCGGATGGTCGAGCATCGCTTCCTGAAACGGCTGATGTGCCACCAGTGCGGCGAGACCAAGCCGATGCCGTCGGCCTGCCCCGATTGCGGCGCCGAGGACCGGCTCGCGGCCGTGGGCCCGGGGGTGGAGCGGCTGAGCGAGGAGGCAGCGGCGCTTTTCCCCGAGGCGCGGATCGCGACGCTCTCGTCCGATCTCTTCGCCTCGGCGCGCGCGCTCAAGGAGAAGATCGCCGAGATCGCGGCCGGCGGGGCAGACATCATCATCGGTACCCAGCTCGTGGCCAAGGGGCACAACTTCCCCAACCTCACGCTGGTCGGCGTCATCGACGCCGATCTTGGGCTTCAGGGCTCCGACCTGCGCGCCGCCGAGCGCACCTTTCAGCTCATGCGGCAGGTGGCGGGGCGGGCGGGGCGTGCGGATGCGCCCGGCACGGCGCTGTTGCAGACCTTCCAGCCCGATCACG
>JAUIBJ010000208.1 GCA_030428025.1 Alphaproteobacteria bacterium | reverse complement strand
AGCTTCGGCCTGCCCGATCAGGCGCCCTTCGACCGCATCCTCGTGACCGCCGCCGCCGAGGACCCGCCCGGACCGCTCTTGGCCCAATTGAAAATAGGGGGTATCATGGTTCTGCCGGTGGGCCAGTCCGACGCGGTGCAAAGCCTGATCCGGGTCACGCGCGGTGAGACGGGTTTCGATTACGACGAGCTACTGCCGGTACGTTTCGTACCACTGGTCGAGGGTCTCGGCCGGGACACGGGTTGAAGAATTGCCGGGCCACCGGTGTCGGATTATTGAACAAGAATGGCCGGCCCCGCCGGCGGATGAGAGACCCCGGCCGATACGGGGCAGAGAAGCAGACGAGGACCTGATCGAGATGCGACTTTCCCTTCGCCCCGCCGTCTTTCTTGCGTCCACCGCGCTGGTGCTCACCGGGTGCGGCGAGAACGGGCTCGACTTCGACATGCGTGGTGCCTTCGGCAATGCCCACAGCACCGCCGACGCCGCCCGCAACGCCACCGCCGACCGGCCCCTGCCGGACGATCGCGGAGTGATTTCCTACCCCAACTATCAGGTGGCCGTGGCACGACGCGGCGACACGGTCGCTTCGCTCTCGGCACGGATCGGGGCCAGCGCGGCCGAAGTGGCCCGGTTCAACGGGCTGCAGATCACCGATTCGCTGCGCGACGGCGAGATCCTCGCCCTGCCCGAGCGCGTGGCCGAACCGGTGGGCGGACCTCTGAGGCCCGGCGAGGTGGATATCGCGGCGCTTGCCGGGTCGGCCCTCGACGAGGCCGAGGCCAATGCCGCCGATACCTCGGTCGAGACCACCGCGCTCGAACCCGCGCCCCGCCAGCGCCGCCAGCCCAAGGGCGTCTCGACGGTCGAGCCGGTACGCCACAAGGTCGAGCGCGGCGAGACCGCCTATTCGATCTCGCGGCTCTACAACGTCTCGGTCAAGAGCCTTGCGGAATGGAACGGGCTGGGCAGCGATTTCGGCGTCCGCGAGGGCCAGTATCTGCTGATCCCCGTGGCGATGCCCGGCAAGCCGAAAAGCGCGCTCGACCCGGAAAAGACCACGATGCCCGGCCAGGGCAGCGAAACCCCGGAACCGCCGAGCGCCTCGCAGCCCCTTCCGCAGGAAGAGACGATCCCGGCGGCCGAGCCGGTCGAACCCGTCGCCGCCCCCGATCTCAGCGACCCCGAATCCGCCTCGAAGGCCCGGATGGGGATGCCGGTGCGCGGCGACATCATCCGGGACTACCAGAAGGGCAAGAATGACGGCATCGACATCGCCGCCGCGCCAGGAACGCCCGTTCGCGCCGCCGCCGCCGGCACCGTGGCCGCGATCACCGAAGACACCAACGGCGTGCCGATCATCGTGGTCAAGCATCCCGACAACCTGCTGACCGTCTATTCCAACGTGGGCAACGTCACCGTCGCCAAGGGCGACAGCGTGGGCCGGGGTGACAAGCTGGCCGAGATCCGCTCTGACGGCACCGCCGCGGTGCATTTCGAGGTGCGCGAAGGCTTCGACAGCGTCGATCCGTCCCCCTATCTGAACTGACGCCGCTCAGGGCCCTGACCGGCCCGGCGCCCTTGCGCAGCGCCCCCGTGTTTCTTCTGGCCGGAAATATCCCCGCCGGAGGCATGAAATCTAAAGCGCCACGCCCTGCCGCCCCGCGAGATCGGTGAAATACTGCCACGCCACCCGGCCAGAACGCGCCCCGCGCGTGGCCTGCCATTCGATCGCCTCGGCGCGCAGCGTCTCGTCGTCGATCGCAACCCCGTAGGCGTCGCAATAGCCGCGGATCATGGCGAGGTATTCGTCCTGGCTGCAGGGGTGGAAACCCAGCCACAGGCCGAACCGGTCCGAGAGAGACACCTTCTCCTCGGTCGCCTCCGACGGGCTGATGGCGGTGGAGCGCTCGTTCTCGATCATGTCGCGCGGCATCAGGTGGCGCCGGTTGGAGGTGGCGTAGAAGACCACGTTGTCGGGCCGCCCCTCGATCCCGCCATCCAGCACCGCCTTGAGCGATTTGTAATGCTGGTCGTCATGGGAAAAGCTGAGATCGTCGCAGAAGAGCACGAAACGCGCGGCGTCGTTGCGCAGAAGCCCCAACAGGCGGCCGACGCTTGTGAGGTCCTCGCGCTGCAGCTCGACGATCTTCAGAGGGTGCCCCTCGGCCCGCACGGCGGCATGGACGGCCTTGACCAGCGAGGACTTGCCCATCCCTCGCGCGCCCCAGAGAAGCGCGTTGTTCGCCGGCAGGCCCCGGGCGAACTGGCGGGTGTTTTCCAGCAGCGTGTCGCGGGCGCGGTCGATGCCCAGAAGCAACGACATGTCGATGCGGTTGACCTTCGGCACCGGCACAAGCCGGTCGGGATCGACATGCCAGACGAAAGCGTCCGCCCCGGCGAAATCCGGCGCCTCCAGCGGCGCCGGGCTCATCCGGTCCAGCGCGGCCGCGATCCGCTCCAGCGGATCACTCACGTCCGGCCCTCGCGATCCTCCGGGTCTTCTTCCTCGAATTCAGACAGAAGCGGGTCGTCCTCGTCGTCATCCTCGAACCAGACACCGTCGGCCTTCATTTGTTCGATGCGCTTCTTCTCTACCCGCGCCACCAGGAAGATCGACACCTCGTAGAGCCCGTAGACCACCACGAAGAGGATCACCTGGGTGATCACGTCGGGCGGCGTGACCAGCGCGGCCAGCACCAGAATGCCGACCACGGCGTATTTCCGCATCGACTTCAGCCCCTCTGCCCCCACAAGCCCGGCCTTGCCCATCAGGGTAAGAAGCACGGGCAGCTGGAAGCACAGGCCGAAGGCCACGATGAACTTTATGGTAAG
This sequence comes from Alphaproteobacteria bacterium, assembly GCA_030428025.1. Classification (GTDB taxonomy): domain Bacteria; phylum Pseudomonadota; class Alphaproteobacteria; order Rhodobacterales; family Rhodobacteraceae; genus Roseovarius. Next base: position 3,775 of record JAUIBJ010000208.1, on the reverse strand, counting down.
GTTCAGGTACTCCTGCGCCGAGCCCTGGAAGACCACCGACAGGCCGGGCCGATTTTGCACGTCGGCCCCCGGCACGGCCTCGCCCTCGGCGCCGAATTGCTGGAAGCCAAGGAAGAAGTCGTAGGCCAGCGGCGTGACTACGTAGAAGGCGAAGGCCGCACCAAGGATGAACATGAAGGGAGACGCGACCAGGAAGGGCAGGAACGCCCCTTTTTCGGACTTGTAGAGCCCCGGCGCCACGAACCGCCACATCTGGTTGGCGATATAGGGAAAGGCCAGGATGAACCCGCCCAGCAGCGACACCTTGATCGCCACGAAGAAACCTTCCTGCGGCTTGATGAAGATCAGGTCACAGTTCTGCCCGCGCTCGGCCAGCACCTTACACAGGGGTGCGGTCAGGAAGTTGAAAATCGGGGTGGCGACCGCAAAGCAGATCACCATGCCGATGATGAAGGCGATGACGCTGTGAATGAGCCGCGTGCGCAGCTCGGCCAGATGTTCGATCAGCGGTGCGGCGCTGTCCTCGATCTCGTCGGCATCGCTCATGCCTTGTCCCCGGCGGTTTTGTCAGAGGCATCCTTGGACGCGGCCGACGAACTGATTGCGGATTTTTTTTCCGAGCTCTTGCCGGCGGCGGCGGTCGTCTTGGCAGAGCTGCTCTTGCCGGCGGCAGCCGGTTTCCTGGCCGCGGGCGTCTTCGCGGTCGGCTTGGAGGCAGTCGACTTGGCCGCGCTCGACTTGGCTTTTGTGGTCTTGGGTTTTGTCGTCTTGGCTTTTGTGGCCCCGTCCGCGGGCTTGCTCGTCCCGCTGGTCGAAGCCTTGTCCGCTTGTGTCGCGGTGGCCGCCTTCGGCTTCTCGGCGGCCTTGGCCACTGCCCCGCCCGAGGCCGTATCGGCGCTGTCCTCCGCCGCTGCGGCGGCAGCCCCGGCCTGGCGCTCCTCGGCCAATTCGGCGGCGCGCTGGCGGATCTTGTCGGCCTGTTCCTTGCGCTCGGGGTCGAGCACCTTCTTCGGGCCGGCCATGGTCTTGGCGGTGAAGCTCTCTGTCGATTTCCTGACCTCGTCCATCGCCGAACGCATAGGATTGGCGGCGGTATCGAAGGTGCGCTTGACATCGCTCACCCCGGCCTCGTCGGCGGCGTCGTTCATCGCTTTCGAGAAATCGCGCGCCATGCGCTTGGCCTTGCCGACGAAATTGCCCACCGTCCGGAACATACCGGGCAGATCCTTCGGGCCCACCACGATAAGCGCCACGATGCCGATGAGCAGCAGCTCGGTCCAGCCAAGGTCGAACATCTAGGGGATCAGACCTTGTCTTTTTCGCTTTCGTGCCGCGCCTCGTCGGAGGCTTCGGCGCTTGCGTCCTCGATTTCCTTGTTGCCTTCGGAAACCCCTCTCTTGAACGAGGTGATGCCCTTGCCAACTTCCCCCATCAGGGACGAGATCTTGCCGCGGCCGAAAAGAACCAGCACCACGACGGCGATCAGAAGGAGGCCCGGAAGGCCGATATTGTTCAGCATGCTTTCTCTCCCATCAACGGACCTCGTTTTTGCGCGTCCATCGGAATGTCGTCAACCGTATCTAAGCCGTCACAAGGCAGGATGAAAGCACCAAAGGGGTCGCAGGGGCGGGAATCTCGGAAAAAATCCGCCCTCAGACCGGGGCAAAGCTGCCGGCGAATGCCGTCAGCAGGGGCGAGGCGGCCGCCACGAGGGCCTGCACCGCCTCGGTCATCGAAATCCGCAGCCCGTGCGCAGCCTTCCACTCGTCCATGCGCGCGACCGAAGGCGCGGTTCGGGCCGGTCCGGGGTTGCCTGCCGCCGCCGTCCCGCCTGGCCGACCGCCCATCGCCTCCAGAGCCAGCCTGTCCGACCGGCGAATCGCCAGGAACATCACCGGGGCGAAGCCGGTGATGATCAGCAGCGTGTAGAACACGGCCCAGTAGAACAGCGTCGCATTGATGACTTCGGAATAGATGCCGGCCATGGCGGGCTTCAGCAGCGGAAAGGGCCAGTGCATCCAGCTCATGGTCAGAAACAATCCGGCGCTCAGCATCAGGCCGGCCAGATACAGGAACCGCCGTGCGGTCTTCTGGTTGCGCCCCTGCTCGAAGGCACGCAGGTCGAGATCGGCCTCGTCTCGCGAATGCGCCAGCGACAGGATCATCCCCAGCACCAGCGCCGCCACCCCCAGCCCCGACAGGATCGTCACCAGATCGAGCGCATGGCTGAACAGGTGGAAGGCGTAAGGTTCCTTGCAAAGGAACCCGCTGGCCATCGCCCCGGGGCCCTCGCACAGCACCACGTTGCCCCTTTCCAGCACCGCCCGCAGCACCCCGTCGCCCAGCTGGTCATAGCTGCGCCAGTCGTCGGTGCGGCCGCCGTGATGCGACAGCACCGCCATGACAACTGGAACCTGTGTCACCGCGAAGACCGCCAGCGCCAGCAGCCGCGCCCTCGGGGCCAGCCCGCGGCCCAGTTCGACCGCGAAGGCGATCAGCGCGATCATCACCAACACAGTGAAGAACATCAGCGCCCCCAGGAACCGGTTGCGCCCGGCGGCTTCGGCGAAATCCAGCCCATCGACCAGTATCTCTTCGGAGGTCACCGGGAGGATCGGAATGCCCACCAGCGGCACCGCCTGTTCATGGATCAGGAAGACCGCGACCGGCAGGCCCAGAATCAGGAAGCAGGCCGGGTGAAGATCCCGCGTGTGGCCAGGAACGTCGCGCATGCTGTCGCACCGGTTGCGCCCTTGCGCTGCAAGGGCGGGAAATTCTACCATAACACGATTTCCCGCCGGTCCAAACCGCACGGAACGTGACTCTGCGGCTTAGGCCGGGGCCGGTTCGGTGACCCATTTCGACAGCATCGCCCGGATGCGCCCGAAGGTCACCGCCTTGGGCTCCTTGGGGTGCACCCGCAGCGCGCCGTGATCCTGTTCGATCGCCTCGAGCAACTCGAGCGCCGGATCGCGCGCTGACAGCGCGCGGATCGAGGCGATGCCCAGTTCGGTATCGGCCGGGTTGTGCAGCGCGAAAACCGGATAGCGGCCGGGGGTGTAAAGCCCGGGCCACGCGAAGCCGCCGGAAAAGCTGAGGATGCCGGCGGGTTCGGGCCGCTCAAGCCCCAGCCACGGGGCGAGAAAGGCCAAGTTGAAGGCGGTGACGCCCCCTGCCCCGCTGCCCCCAAGAACCGGCCGGCCGGAAAGGGGCAGCGCGTCGCGCCGCGCCTCCAGCCAGCGCAGAAAGGCCGCCACATCCTCGCAGGCGGCCAGCGCCGCGGGCCCCGCCAGCTGGCCCGGATCGCCCACTTGCGGCACCTTTGCCAACTCCGCCAGCCGCGCCTGCACCGCCGGGCCCAGATCGCCCTCGACCGCCCCCAGCCGATAGCCCGGCGTGGCCAGCGCAAAACCCGTCCCGGTCAGCTGCCGCGCCAGCCGGCGGATATGCACCTGCCCGTAGTGACCGCCGGTAAATCCGCCGCCGTGGATCCAGACCAGAAGCGGCGGCGGCGAGCCGCCGGGCTTTGGCAAATAGATCGTGGCCTGAAGCGGCTGCATCGCGCCGCCCAGCGGGGCCTCGCCATAGACCAGATCGGCGGCGATGCGCGTGCCGGTCTTGGTTTCGAACTCGGTGAATTCCATCGCCGCCAGCTCCGGTGCGTCTCAGAGCGTGGCGTTGACCGCGCCGCCGTCGAGCAGCAGGTTCTGGCCGACGATGAAGCCCGCATGCTGGCTGCACAGGAACGCACAGGCGGCGCCGAATTCCTCCTTGG
>JAUIBJ010000207.1 GCA_030428025.1 Alphaproteobacteria bacterium | reverse complement strand
CCCGTTCGGCCCCCAGGTGCCGAAATAGTGGTTCGCCCCACCCCAGTCGTTGTAGGCGGTCCAGGTGCCTGTCGCGAGCATGAAGAGGATCTTCCCTTGCCGGGTTTCCGGCGTGGGGCGCACGACGAAGAAGTGATGCTGGACGAAACGTTCCCCGTCCTTGCGGATGCAGGTTGAGACGACGCGGTAAAAGCCCGGTCGCTGGTTTTCGGGGATTGCCCATGAATGCAGGACCGGCCAGTCGCAGCCGTCCATATAGGCCGTTTCGGAGGTCTTCGTGAAAGTGCCCGGCAGGTCGAAGGCCTCGTGGGCCATCTCGGGCTGCCAGCCGTCGCGGTAGATCTGGAGCGTCCACTTGTCCGCCGTGGTCGAGCCGTGGAATTCCACCGTTTCGCCCGGATCGTAGGACATGCGGGGGGTGTAGACAAAGACCTCGGCCAGCTCGGGGTCCTCGCGCGGAGCCTGATAGCGGTAATCCGAGAGGAAGTGTTCGTCCCCGAAGCCCTTGCGCACACGCCAGGGCGCGACGGCATGGGGGCCGGTTTCGGGGAAGCGAAAGTTTGATCGGGTCATATCTGCAGTTCCTCTTGCCGGGTATCGGGCCTGGGTTGAGCGCGGGCGGCGGGCGTCATGAGTCTGCGCTCCGGTTCCGCGCAAGCGCCGCGAATGCGTCATCGATTGCCGTGAGCGCCTCGTCGATAATCGCGTCGGTATGGGCAAGCGACAGGAACATGTTGTGCTTGTTGTGCAGGTAGACACCTCGGGCAAGGGTCTGCTGGCAGAAGGTCTCGCCCAGCAACGCCTCGGGATCATCGGCGAACTGCATGAGCGGGATCGCGGGAGGGCCGGACATGGTCACTTCGAACCCATGCCGCGCGGCGCTTTCGGTGAGGCCGGAGCAGAACCGCTGGCCCGCAGCGTGGAGCCGGGCCGGGCCGTCCTCGCGTTCGAGAATCTCGATGACCTTCACGCTCGCCGCCATCGGCGCGCCGGAATACCAGAACGAACCTGTGACGAAGACCTGTTCGGCTGCTGGGCGGAAGCGGTCGTTGCCGGTGACGGCAGCGAGGGGGTAGCCGTTGGCGATTGCCTTGGAATAGCTGGCAAGGTCGGGACGGACGCCCACGTTCTCCCAGCTCCCGCCGAGGTTCAGGCGGAACCCGGCGCGGACGTCGTCGAGGATGAGGGCCGCCCCCACGGCATCGCAATGTGTGCGGGCGGCCCGGGCAAAGGTGTCGTCGGGTAGTTGCTGCCGGATACCGAGGTCATGCTTGAAGGCGGAGGCCACGATGGCGGCAAGGTCATCTCCGGCCTCGGCCACGGCGGCATTGAGGCTCTCGACGTCGTTGTAAGTGTAATAGATCAGGTGCGCCCGATCCTCGGCGGTTACCCCCATCACCGAAGGCGAACACCACGGCACCGCGCCGTGATAGGCCCCTTTCGCCACCAGCACCTTGCGCTTGCCGGTCCCGGCGCGGGCGAGAGTAACGCAGGTGGTCATCGCGTCCGAACCGTTTTTCTGAAAGAGCGCCCAATCGGCGTGGGGGATCAGTTCCACCATCTTTTCGGCCAGGTCGACCGCGTGCTCCGTCGGTCCGTTGAGGCAATCGCCCCTGTCGAGCTGGCTGCGCGCTGCGGCCTCGACCTCAGGATGCCGGTGGCCGAGGATGATCGGCCCCCAGGAACACATGAAATCAATGTAATCTCGCCCGTCCACGTCGCGGACTCGCGCGCCGTCGCCGCTGGCAAAGAACTGCGGGTATCCAGCGGGCACGGCGGCCGCGCGCATGTGACCCCACATGCCACCGGGGATCACCGAGGCCGCGCGGTTACGCAGCTGCGCGTCGAGGCTGTTGGGTCGTTCGGGGCGTGCTGAAGTCATCCGGGGCTCCGTCTCTGGTTGTACCGCGCGGTTCGGTCCCTCGGGCGACTGCTCCGCATTTAGATATATCAAAAATCCGAATCATATTGATTCAGTCAAGTGTTAGTTGATCTATAGTTATATATAATTCAGATTCGAGGCGCCTGTGGATTCTGGGCTGACACCAGTCGGAGCTGCCTATTTTCGCCATATATGCTTGGTTGGCCCGCAAAATACCACGTGCGGTTTGGAGTGGAGGTCATCCGTAGCGAATTGGCAGAGATCCGGTTTTGCTTGTGTTTTGGTTCTAAAAGCTAAAATTTACTGGCATACATGCTATATCATAATATACAAATCCGCGTAGTGGCTTGACAGGTGGCAAGCGTACGAGATGGGGAAACGTATGGCGGACGGTGAGGCGAAGACGGCGGGGGCCGAGATTTCGGTGCGCGGTCTCGAGAAGAGCTTCGGTCACCTCAAGGCCGTCGATGATCTCTCGCTCGACATCGCCAGCGGAGAGTTCCTGGCGCTTCTCGGTCCCTCCGGTTCTGGCAAGTCCACCGTGCTGATGATGCTCGCAGGGTTCGAGGTGCCGACTGGTGGCGCGATCACCATCGACGGGCGCGATTGTACCCGTCTGCCACCGCAGAAGCGTGACATCGGCATGGTGTTTCAGCATTACTCCCTGTTCCCGCATCTTTCGGTCCTCGACAACGTGGCCTTCCCGCTGAAGATGCGCGGTGAAGCGCGCACCGCCCGCCGCCGCCGGGCCGCCGAGGCGCTGGAGGTCGTGCGGCTACAGGGCTACGGCGACCGGATGCCCGCGCAACTGTCCGGCGGTCAACGGCAGCGCGTGGCTCTGGCGCGGGCCATCGTCTACCAGCCGCGTTTGCTGTTGATGGACGAACCGCTCTCGGCGCTCGACAAGAACCTGCGTGAGGAGATGCAACTCGAGATCAAGCGGCTGCATTCGGAGCTCGGCGTAACGGTGGTCTTCGTCACCCACGATCAGGGTGAGGCGCTGACCATGGCGGATCGCGTGGCGATTCTCAGAGGTGGTCGGATGCAGCAGATTTCGCCCGCGCGCAAGCTTTACGAGCGCCCGGAGAACCTGTTTTCAGCCGGGTTCATCGGCGAGATGAACATGATCCCGGTGCAATGGAACGGCAGTGACATTACGTTGGCGCAGGGCGACCGGCTGGCGCCTCCGGCTGCGGCACTGATCGGCGCGGTCCCAACCGGGGCCGCGACCCTTGCCATCCGTCCAGAGCGTCTCCGGGTCGCCGCGCCCGACGCACCAGGGGCGCTCGCCGCCGAGATCGAAGAGATCGTCTATGCCGGGGCGGGCACGCTGCTGATCGCGCGGCTTGCGGACCGTACCGAGATTCGGGCCCGCGTCCCCTCTGCCAGCCTGCCAAAACTCGCCGGGGGTGACCGGATCGGGCTCGCCTTCGATCCCGACGCCCTGCTGGTTTACGGCGAGGCTGTTGCATGAGCCGTCTGTCGCGCTTCATGCAGCCCGACGGGCGGAACCTCTCGAAGACTGGCATTGCGCTGCTGATGGCGCCCTTCTTCATGCTGATCGGTTTCGCCTTCCTCTATCCGCTTCTCAGCCTGCTCTCGATTTCGGTCACCGAGCCGCAGGTCGGGCTGCAGAACTATCAGCGCATCCTTGAGAATCCGGTCTATGCAAAGGTCCTTCTCCGCACCCTCTGGATTGCGCTGCTGGTGGCTGTGCTGTCGCTCTTCCTCGCCTTTCCCGTCGCGATGGCGATGGTCTCGTCCGGTGGGGCCATGACGGTCTTCATCACCGCCTGCATCTTGCTGCCGTTCTGGTCCTCGGTTCTCGTGCGCACAGCCGCGTGGGCGGTGCTGCTGCAGCGGAACGGGATCATTAACGACGCACTTCAGGCGATTGGCATCATCGATGCACCGGTTCGGCTGCTCTACACGCAGGGTGCTGTGGTGGTTGCCATGACCCATGTGCTGATGCCGTTCATGGTGTTGCCAATCTACGGCGCCCTCCGCAACATCCCCTCGGACTACGGCCGGGCCGCCGCGATCTGCGGGGCCGGGCCGGTTCGGGGTTTCTTCGAGGTGACCTTGCCCCTCGCGATGCCCGGCGTGCTCGGCGGCTTTATCCTCGTCTTTCTCACGGCGCTGGGCTACTTTATCACCCCTGCGCTGCTCGGCTCGCCGCAGGAGATGATGATTGCCACGCTGATCTCGCAACAGTTGCGCGAGTTCCTCGACTGGCCGTTTGCCGCGGCGCTTGTGGGCGTGCTGACCCTCTTCGTGACTGCGATCACTCTGATCTTCAGCCGGGTCTTCCGCTTTGAACGGATGCTGGGGGGGCAGGTATGAGCGCCCCTGTCACGCCCGGCCGCCTGCTGCTGATGGCCTATGTCTACCTCGTACTGATCTTCGTGCTCGCACCGATCGTGGTCATTCTGCCGATGGCCTTTAGCGAGCCTGACTATCTCACCTTCCCACCCGAGGGTTTCACCTTCGACTGGTTCGGTGCCTTCTTCGGCAATGCCCGCTGGATGAAGGCCTCGGTCTTTTCGCTGAAGATCGCGCTGCTGACCTCGCTGGTGACAGTGGTCATCGGCACGATGGCGACTTATGCGCTGATGCGCGGAGCAGGGCGGCTGGGCACCCTGTTCCAGAGCCTGCTGATCGCGCCCATCGTCGTGCCGCATATCGCGCTTGCCGTCGCGCTCTACCTCTTCTTCCGGCAGACCGGGCTTTCCGGCACGGTGGCCGGCTATGTCATGGCCCACGCCATCATTGCCATGCCCTTTGTCGTCTTCACCGTCGCTGCGGCGCTGAGTTCGGTCGACGCGACGCTCGAGGATGCGGCGATGAGCTGCGGTGCCTCGCGGTTCGACGCATTCCGGCTGGTGACGCTGCCGTTGATCCTGCCGAACGTACTCTCGGGGGCGCTGTTCGCCTTCATCCTGTCCTTCGATGAACCGGTGATCTCGTTTTTTCTCGCCGGCATCCGGGACAAGACCCTGCCGCGCATGATGTTCGACAACATCGAGCAGAACCTCACCCCGGTGATCCCGGCTATCGCCGTACTGCTCACCGGCATCTCGATCTTTGTTCTGGTCTCCGCCGCGGTGCTGCGGCGCATGGCCCAATCCCGGAGCATCCCCGTCGAAGAGGGATGATCCGGCTCACCAAGGCAACGACAAGGAGGTTGAAATGAAAACGACAAAAAGGGCCGCACTGCTGGCCTTTGCTGTGCTCGCCGCGGGAACGGCGGCGCGGGCTGACGAACTGGTGATTGCCACGACGGGCGGTCTCATGCGCAACGAGATGGAGCAGTGGTTTTACCTGCCTTTCACCGAGGCCACCGGCACGGAGGTGATCCCCTTCGACATCGAGGTCCCCGATCAGTGGGCGCGGGCCGAGGGTATGGTTCGCACCGGCGACGTCGAATTCGACATCGTTACTGCGACGGGCCCGGACCTTGTCGGCAAGGCGGACATGCTGATCGACATCCCCTGCGACACGCTCGAAAACGTCAAGGAATACGCACTGCCCGGTGCCTGTCAGCCGAAGGGCATCGCCCGGACCACTGGCGGCATGGTCTTGACCTACAACACCGAAACCTACGCCGATAATCCGCCCGCTTCCTGGGCTGACTTCTGGGATGTCGAAACCTATCCCGGGCCGCGCGGCCTGCCCGATACCGGTGATCGTGACTGGTGGCTGCCCACGGTGGCGTTGCTGGCCGACGGCGTGGCCAAGGAGGACCTCTATCCGCTCGATCTTGACCGCGCCTATGCCAAGCTGGAGGAAATCCGCCCGCACATCGCCGTCTGGTGGAAAACCGGCAACCAGGTTCAGCAGATCATGCGCGACAACGAGGTCGCCATGACGATGGCCTATTCCGGCCGGGCGCTGAAGGTGATTCAGGACGGCTCTCCCTTCGCGATGGCATGGGACGGGGCGATCCGCGACACCGGCTACCTCGCCGTGCTGAAGGGGTCCCCGAACACCGAGGGGGCCATGAACTTCATCAACTTCTTTTACGGTGCGGCCGAGGGGCATCCCGGTTTCATTCAGGCGGTCGGTTACGCGACCTCCTCGACGATCGGTCTCAGCCAGCTTCCCGCTGACGAGCAGAAGCTCTACGCCACCTACCCGGCGAACTACGACGTCCTGGTCTCCCCGGATTTCGAATGGATCGGTGAACACCGGGACGAACTGCGCGAGCGCTGGACAAACTGGCTGCTGCAGTAAGCCGGCAGCCTTCCCCGGGGGCGACATTCGCGCGCGCCCGGGCCTCGATTGACTGCAAACTTGTGGCGCGGGACCTTGCCCTTTAGGTTGGTGCCGCGTCCGCAGGGAGCCGAACTTTGAGTACCTCAAGAGATTTACTGGCCGAACTGACGCAGAACCGGCCGATGCGGCGCCGTGGGATCGAACGCTATCATCGAATCCTCGACGCCACCGAAAAACTGCTGTCCGACAGCGGTGACGAGGATATCAGCCTCGCCCAGATCGCGGAGCAGGCCGAAATCTCGCTGGCCTCGGTGTATTACTTCTTTCCAAACAGAAATGCTGTTTACGTGGCTTTGGCGCTTCGCTTCAACGATGAGATCTACGAACGCTCGATCCGGCCACTCACCGACCCGGAGCCGCAATCCTGGCAGGAGCTTCTCGATATGAAGCACAAGGCCGCGGCGGCGTTTCAGAACAGCCGACCGGCGGCCCTGCGCCTGTTTCTGGGGGCAGGGGTGTCAGC
>JAUIBJ010000206.1 GCA_030428025.1 Alphaproteobacteria bacterium | reverse complement strand
CCCTGTTGGCGCGCCCGGTTCGGGTGACGGGGTCTTGAGTATTTAGAGGAAGATGAAGCTTGGGGCGGAAACTTCATCTTGTCCGAAACACTCACCATCCTGCCTGGGCCAACAGGGCTGCCGCTTGCGTTTCTCTTGCGGCAGGGCCGGACTCGCTATATCTGCATCTGCATGACACGGATTTTCGACATGGATGACCGCGCGCGCCTGCCCTGGCGCTTTTTCGGCGCGACGATGACGGTGCTCTCGCGCCCATGAGCGCGCGCCCATCCCTGTCACACCACGTTTCCACCTGACCTACCGGAGAGGACCCATGTCCCCCAAGACACTCTATGACAAGATCTGGGATGCCCATCTGGCCCATGAGGCCGAGGACGGCACCTGCCTTCTCTATATCGACCGCCACCTCGTGCATGAGGTGACCAGCCCGCAGGCCTTCGAGGGGCTGCGCATGGCCGGCCGCACCGTGCGGGCGCCCGAAAAGACCATCGCGGTTCCGGATCACAACGTGCCCACCACGCCCGACCGGGTGAACGGCATCGAGAACCCCGAAAGCCGCATCCAGGTCGAGGCGCTGGACAAGAACGCCGCCGATTTCGGCATCCACTATTACCCGGTGAACGACATTCGCCAGGGCATCGTGCATATCGTCGGCCCCGAGCAGGGCTGGACCCTGCCGGGCATGACCGTGGTCTGCGGCGACAGTCATACGGCCACGCATGGGGCCTTCGGCGCGCTGGCGCACGGGATCGGCACCTCGGAGGTCGAGCATGTGCTGGCCACTCAGACGCTCATCCAGACCAAGTCGAAGAACATGAAGGTCGAGATCACCGGCCAACTGCGTCCCGGCGTGACCGCGAAGGACATCACCCTGTCGGTCATCGGCCGCACCGGCACCGCCGGCGGCACCGGCCATGTGATCGAGTATTGCGGCGAGGCCATTCGCTCGCTGTCCATGGAGGGCCGCATGACGGTCTGCAACATGGCCATCGAGGGCGGCGCGCGGGCCGGCCTGATCGCACCGGACGAGACGACCTTCGAATACATCAAGGGCCGCCCCCACACGCCGAAAGGCGCCCAGTGGGAGGCCGCGCTCGCGTGGTGGAAGACGCTCTATTCCGATGACGACGCGCATTGGGACAAGGTGATCACCATACAAGGCGAGGATATCGCGCCGGTCGTCACATGGGGCACCAGCCCCGAGGACGTGCTGCCCATCGACGCCGCCGTGCCTGCGCCCGAGGATTTCAAGGGCGGCAAGGTCGAGGCCGCGAAACGCTCGCTGGAATACATGGGGCTCAAGCCCGGTACGCCGCTGTCGGAGATAGAGATCGACACGGTCTTCATCGGATCCTGCACCAACGGCCGGATCGAGGATTTGCGCGCCGCGGCCGAGATCCTGAAGGGCAAGAAGATCAAGGAGGGGCTGCGCGCCATGGTCGTGCCCGGCTCCGGTCTGGTAAGGGCGCAGGCCGAGGAAGAGGGGCTGGCCGATATCTTCATCGAGGCCGGCTTCGAATGGAGGCTCGCGGGCTGTTCCATGTGCCTGGCCATGAACCCCGATCAGCTTTCCCCCGGCGAGCGCTGCGCGGCCACCTCGAACCGCAACTTCGAGGGCCGGCAGGGGCGCGGGGGCCGGACGCACCTGATGAGCCCGGCGATGGCCGCCGCTGCGGCGGTGACAGGGCATCTGACGGATGTGCGAGAGATGATGTAGGTTTTCCAGAACCGACCTGAAGCGGAGTAGGGAATATGAAAGAATGGCTGAAATGGCTTCTGTTGGGGATCGTCTCGGTCGCCTTCGGGGTGTTTGTGCTGGGCAACACTGTGCTGGCGTCGCTGGCGGTGACCACCATGACCGGGATTCTGTTCATGGTGGCAGGTGGGTTTCAGGTATATGGCAGCGTCATCGGAACCGAAGGCACGGTATCCAAGGGGTTCAGCATCCTTCTTGGACTGCTCATGTTGTTCATCGGGCTGTCTTTCGCTTTCAATCCGCTCGAGGGCATGATCTCTCTGGCGCTCTTGGTCATGATCCTGCTGGCCGCGAGCGGAGTGGTTCGGATCTTGCTGGCCCGGCGCATGCGCAGGACACCGTTCTTCTGGCTCATGCTGATCTCGGGTGCCGCATCGGTCTTGCTTGCGGCCTACATCCTGGCGAATTTCGCGACCGTCGCGCCGCAGCTTCTGGGAATCCTCCTTGGCGTGGAACTGCTGTTCAATGGCGCCGGACTGATCGTGCTGGCGTTCTTCGTGCGCACCCTGCGGGGTAGGGCCATAAAATAGACAAAACCGGCGGACGGTTAGGCCGGGCCGCCTTGGAGACGAAACATGGAAAAATTCGAAAAACTCACCGGCATCGCGGCGCCGCTGCCGCTGATCAATGTCGATACCGACATGATCATCCCCAAGCAGTTCCTCAAGACGATCAAGCGCTCGGGGCTGGGGGTGAACCTGTTCGACGAGATGCGCTATGACGACGATGGCAACGAGATTTCAGATTTTGTGCTGAACAAGCCGCAATACCGAGAGGCGGAGATCCTCGTCGCGGGCGACAATTTCGGCTGCGGGTCGAGCCGAGAGCATGCACCTTGGGCAATCAAGGATTTCGGCATCCGCTGCGTGATCGCGCCGAGCTTCGCCGACATTTTCTACAACAACTGCTTCAAGAACGGGATCCTGCCCATTGCCCTGCCACAAGACCAGGTGGACGTGCTGATGAAGGATGCCGAGAAGGGCTCGAACGCGCGGATGATCGTCGATCTCGAGGCGCAGACGGTGACCACGTCGGAAGGCGAGAGCTTTCATTTCGAGGTGGACAGCTTCAAGAAGCACTGCCTGCTGGAAGGGCTCGACGATATCGGACTGACGATGGAAAAATCCGACGCCATCGCCGCGTTCGAGACCCGCGCAGCAGCGGAACGGCCCTGGGTCTGAGACGCCCCCCAAGCAGCGCACGGCGCCCGCCGTATCCCTTGGCGGGCGCATTCTGATCCATTTCGTAAACAGTTCGTTTTCAGGCTCCAAACAGGTATTTGCGGGGCTTTTATTAAATTCCTCAATATCTTGTGGGTCACCACAAGACCGTCAAAATTCCGGTCGGGAAATGATGCATTCCCGCACCACTTGCATCATCAATTGGCCTGAAACTTCCTGTCTACAATTCGAGACGCTTGAGCCCATCGGCGAAAAGGGGCAGAAATTGGTCAAGAATGAGGCAGACCGCCGTAAATGGCGGAATCAAGTTGGAACAAAGGCGCGGCATCGTACCGGGTCTGGCCAGTTTGAAGGGAAACGGGCAGTGGTATCGCAGATCGTCAGTGCGCTTTTTCGCGCGATTTGCGTGGCGGTTCTCGTCGCGCTTCCGGCGCTGCTGCTGCCGACCGTCGCCCCCGATACCGCCCAGATCGTGGTGGTGATCGCACTTCTTGCCGCGCTCCTGACCTTCATGGAATATTACGGGAGATATCCCAGCATAGTGGAGTTCCGCTTCGCGCCGCCCTTCAATCGGCTGAAATTCGTGGCGTTGGCAATCTGCGTAGTGGTGCTGTCGCTGATCATGCGCGGCAAGACTGACCCCAGCGCCTTGACCCTGATGCTCACGCAGATGGGCGATGCGCTGGGCCGCACCATCGACTTTCCCTATTCGCCTGTGCGCCTGATGGTGCTGATGCTGCCGGTCGACGCGAGCGCCGAACAGATCGCCGATGTGCGCACCGCCGCCGGTGTGTCCTATACGGTGTCCATGGCGATGATGTTCGTCTTTCTCACCTTCACGCGGCTGCTCAACTGGCCGATGGGGAAGGGTTCGTTCAATGTCTGGGTCAACCTGCCGCTCTTCGATCCGACGCGGGGCGGCGACGTGGTGGACCGGTTGCGCCGGGATGCCGGCGTTAACGTCGTGTTAGGGGCTTTGCTGCCATTCATTATTCCGACGGCGGTGAAGGCGGCGTCGGATCTGGTCGATCCGATCACAATTGCCAATCCGCAAACGCTGATCTGGACGATGACGGCATGGGCCTTTCTTCCTGCCAGCATACTGATCCGGGGCATCGCCCTGGCGCGTGTGGCCGATCTGATCGACGCCAAGCGTCGGCGTGTCTATGCCAAGGACGGCGAAGAGGCGTTCCAGAAAGGCTGATCGCGGTTCTCGCGCTGACGCTCTGCTGCTTCGCCGCCTGGCCGGCGATGGCCGAGACACTGCGTGTGGCGACCTTCAACGCCGAACTGTCGCGCAAGGGCCCGGGGCTTCTGTTGCGGGACATCCGGTCGGGGGAAGATGCCCAGGTCGAGGCCGTGGCGGCGCTGGTGGCTCAGGTCCGGCCGGACATCCTGGTGTTGCAGGGGGTGGATTACGACCACGGCAAGCTGGCTCTTGCCGCCCTGCGCGACCGCATCGCCGAGGCCGGTGTCGCTTACCCCCATCTCTTCGCGCTCCGGCCCAATACCGGTATGTCCACGGGGCTCGATCTCGATGGCGACGGACGGCGGGGCGAGCCTGAGGACAAACAGGGATATGGCTGGTTTGCGGGCGAGGGCGGCCTGGCGCTGCTCTCGCGCTTCCCGGTCGAGGGGTCCGGGGTGCGGGATTTCAGTGCCCTCCTGTGGCAGGATCTGCCCGGCGCGATCCCGCCACAGGATATGAAGGCCGAGGTTGCACAGGTGCAGCGCCTGTCGCGCGTGGGGCATTGGGTTGTGCCGGTAAAGGTGGGCGGCGGCCTGCTGCACGTGCTGACGTTCCATGGCTCGCCCCCGGTCTTCGACGGACCCGAAGATCGCAACGGCCGGCGGAACCATGACGAAACGGCGTTCTGGAGCCGTTATCTGGACGGTGCGTTCGGGCCGCCGCCGGAAGGGCGTTTCGTGCTGGCGGCCAATGCCAATCTCGACCCGGTCGATGGTGAAGGGCGCAAGGCCGCGCTGCGCAGCCTGCTGGCTGATACGCGCCTGCAGGATCCCCGGCCGCGCCGGCCGGGCAGCCCGGCCCAGGCCGAGGGGCAGGGCGGCGACCCGGCGCTCGACACCGTCGACTGGGAGGAGGTGGGTGCGCTGCGGGTCAGCTATGTCCTGCCCTCGGCCGATCTGAAGGTCGCGGGCGCGGGTGTCGTCTGGCCGCCGGAGGGCGACCCGATGGCGGAGGTCGCCGCACGCGCCAGCCGTCACAGACTTGTCTGGGTCGATCTCGTGATCGAATGAAAGAGACTGACCTCCCGTCGCTCGGGGCGTAGCCAGGGCGCCGCCGCCCGCGCCAGCGCTTCCTCCGGCGGGGTTTGCGGGAGGCCGGGGCATAGCGTGTCGAACCGCCGGCTTTCCAGCCAGTGCGGTATCTCCCAAAGGTAGCGCATTTCGAGCAAACAGCGTGCCATCGGCCAGGCAGGGGCGGCAAGGCGCAGGGGCAGCCAGGACATGGGCCGTAGCCCAATCGGGCGTCCGGCGATGGCACCCAGGGTATCTGCCATCTCCCGTCCCGTCAGCCTGTAGCCCGGAAAGGTGACGTCGGTGAAGGCGGGCAGCCATGCCTTCTGCCCGGCCAGCGCCACGGCTGCGCGTACCAGATCGGGCAGGAAAGCCCAGGCATGGGGGATGTCGGAGCGGCCGGGATAGGTCAGCCGGCCCTTGGGCAGGCTGGGCAGCATCATCCGGTCGAGCCAGTTGCCCGACGCCTCGGTGTCGATGAAATCACCAGCGCGCAGGATCACCGTCTGCACCCCGCTCCGGCGATAGCTCTCCTCCATCTCCACGCGCAGTCGGCCCAGAGGGTTTTGCGCCGCATGCGGGCTGTCCTCTCGCCACGGGGCGGGGGTGCCTTCCCCATAGACATAGACATTGCCCGGCACGATCACCATTGCACCGCTTTCCCGCGCGGCCTCCCGGATGCGGTGATGCAGGTCGGCCAGCTGCGCGGCCCAGTCCGGATAGGCGGGGTTCCACGCGGCGACGATCACGTCGGCCTCCCGTGCGGCCTGCATCAGGTCGTCGCGGCGGCGGTTGAAGGCCCGCACCGTCCAGCCGTCATTCCAGAAGGCCTCGGCGGCGTTGCGCCCGAACCGGCCGGTGGCGCCGAGGATCAAAACGGTCTTATGCATCTTGTCGCTCCTGTCTTCAGAGATTTCGAGGCACAATATCCGTTCGCTTCAGAATGGGAATTGCATGAATTTCTAGGTCTGATATTCAATAATGAATGGATAAGAACATTTCCACGCTCGACTGGTCGCTGATCCGCGCCTTTCTTGCGGTTGCCGAGACCGGATCGCTTTCTGCCGCCGCGCGGCGTTTGGGGGCCAGCCAGCCGACGCTTGGCCGCCAGATCCGGCAGCTTGAGGAAACGCTTGGGCAGACATTGTTCCATCGTCGCCCCAAGGGATTGGCGCTGAGCGCGAATGGTCATGCGCTGATGCCGGGCGCGCAGAAGATGCAGGCGGCGCTGCACGAGATCGAGCTGACGGCGGCGGGCCGGCAGACCGGGCTGGACGGCAGCGTGCGGATCACGGCGAGCAACATGGTGTCCTTGCATATCCTGCCGCCGATCCTCGCCCGACTCCGCGCCGCGCAACCGGGCATCCATGTCGATATCGCGCCGAGCGACAGTTCCGAGAACCTGCTCTTCCGCGAGGCCGATATCGCCC
>JAUIBJ010000205.1 GCA_030428025.1 Alphaproteobacteria bacterium | reverse complement strand
GTGCCCTCGGCGATGTCGAAAAGTACGACGTCGCCCAGTTCCTTGAGGGCGGCGAGATGGGCGAGCGTGCCGCCGATTTGTCCGGCGCCGATGAGGGCGATCTTGGGTCTGGCCATTGGATTGGTCTCCGGTGCTTTGAAATTCGCGCCTTGGCGTAGTCCCAAAGCGCGTCCCGCGCAAGGGTGCTGCAATGCGGCATTTGCGCGGTTGCGGGCTGTCGCTTGGGCCGGGAATGGGATATTTCCTTGGCCCGACAGCAATTTTCGGCAGGGCGCGATGGCAGGCTTCGGGTGGGATGTTTACGCAATCGGCGCGCTGGCGGCCTGTTTCGCGGGCATTTCGAAGGGCGGGTTCGGATCGGGCGCGGCCTTTGCCGGGGCGACGATTCTGGCGCTGTTCGTTGCCCCGGGGGTAGCGCTGGGGATCATGCTGCCGCTTCTGATGCTGATCGACCTCGCCACCCTGCGGCCCTATTGGCGGCAATGGAGCTGGCCCGACGCCCGGCTTCTGGTTCTTGGCGCCCTGCCTGGGGTGGCGCTGGGCGCGCTGTTCTACAGCGTCGCGCCGCAGGAGGCCGTCCGCCTGCTGATCGGGGCGGTGGCGCTGGCCTTCGTCGCCTGGCAACTGGCGGCGCGGGCGGGGCTGGTGAAGATCGGGCGGGCGATGCCCGCCTGGGCCGGCGGGCTTTCGGGGGTGGTGGCCGGGTTCACCAGTTTCGTCAGTCATGCCGGCGGCCCGCCGGTGGCTATATATCTGCTCTCGCGGCGCGTGGGCAAGACGGCGTTTCAGGCGACGACGGTGCTGGTTTTCGGCCTCGTCAACCTGGCCAAGCTGGGGCCTTATGTGGCGCTGGGCATATTCTCGCGAGAGACATTGCTCTTTGACCTCGCGGTGGCGCCTTTCGCGCTTCTGGGGGCCTTTCTGGGCGTGCGGGCGCACCGGCTTGTGCCGGAGCGCACCTTCTTCACGATCACCTATGTCCTGCTGACGGTGACCGGTAGCAAGCTCATATGGGATGCGCTTGCCTGATAGCGCTGGTCACGCGTCGTCGCCCGGGGCGGGCAGCGCCTCGGCCAGCGTCTCGAACGCTTGGCCGGAGGCCACGAGACAGGTCATCCCCTGCGGCGTGGTCACCGTGATCGTCCAGGTGCCGGTTTCGTGGGAGGCGAATACCTCCACCACCGCGTTGTTGGGGCCCAGTCCCATCGACTGACGGGTTTCGCGGTAACGCTCGGCCAGGCGGTCCACCACCACTTCGCGCGGGGCGCAGTTCTGCGCGGCGGACGGGCTGCCGAGTGTGGCCACGGCGGCGGCGAGAAGCATCGTCACTTTCGTCTTCATGTCATACCCCTTTTCGGGTTGGTCCCTGCCGTATCGGTACGAAAAACCTGATCCCAGCCTACCAAGACAGGGTTAACGCGGCGTGCGCGGGCGGTTGCGCCGCAGATCCTGCAGGTTTCTGCGCTGCGGCGCGAAATGGCTTGAATGTTTCGGGCGAAAAATGGCAGGACAGCGCAAGAATGTTGCAAAGCCAGTGTAGCGCGAGGACCCGCCAATGGACCTGACCAAGCATCCTTTCCGTTCGGTGCTCTACATTCCCGGATCGAAGGAGCGAGCGCTGGAGAAGGCGAAAAGCCTGCCCACCGACGCGATCATCTTCGATCTGGAGGATGCGGTCGCCCCCGAGGCCAAGGCCGAGGCGCGGCAGACGCTGGCGGCGGCGCTGGGCGCGGGCGGCTACGGCAAGCGCGCCAAGATCGTGCGGATCAACGCACTGACCACCGAATGGGGCAACGAGGACGTGCGCGTGCTGCGCGACGCGGGTGCGGACATCTTCCTGCTGCCCAAGGTGAACACGCCCACCGATGTGGACGCACTGGCCGACATGCTGGAGCCGTCCATGCCGATCTGGGTGATGATGGAAACGCCGGTGAGCGTGTTCAACGCGCGCGAGATCGCGGCGCATGCGCAGGTGACGGGACTGGTGACCGGCACCAACGACCTGACCAAGGATCTTGGCTGTCGCTCGCGCCCGGATCGGCTGCCCTTGATGACCGCGCTGCAGATGATCGTGATGGCGGCCCGGGCCGCGCGGGGCGTGGTGGCGATCGACGGGGTCTATAACCGGTTCCGCGACGGCGACGGGTTGAAGGCGGAGTGCGAACAGGGGCGCGATCTGGGCTTCGACGGCAAGACGCTTATCCACCCCGCGCAGATTGAGGTGACCAACACCGCCTTCGCTCCCACCCAGTCGGAGATCGACCTGGCAGAGCGCCAGATCGCCGCCTTCGAGGACAGCCGCGCCTCGGGTCAGGGCGTGGCGGTGGTCGATGGGCAGATCGTCGAGAACCTGCATGTAACGGCGGCAAAACGTATCCTGGCAAAGGCCCAGGCAATCTCGGACATGGCGGCGGAGTAGGGCAATGATCTGGCTGATTCTCGGACTTCTTATCTGGACTGGCGCGCATCTTTTCAAGCGGATCGCCCCCGGCGTCCGCGCATCGATGGGCGATGCGGGCAAGGGGGCGGTGGCGGTGGCGAGCCTCGCCGGCATCGTGCTGATGGTGATAGGCTATAGGATGGCCGAGGGCACGGTTTACTGGGGGCGCACGCCGATGCTGACCGGCATCAACAACCTGGCCGTGCTGGTCTCGATCTACCTCTTCGCGGCCTCGGGCATGCGCACGGGGCTGGCACGGAAGATGCGTCACCCGATGCTGGCGGGTGTAAAGCTGTGGGCGCTCGCGCATCTGCTGGTCAATGGCGATGTGCCCTCCTTCGTGCTGTTCGGCGGGTTGCTCCTCTGGGCGGTGATCGAGGTTGTGGTCATCAACCGCACCGAGCCCGACTGGACCCCGCCCGAGCCCGCGCCCATGCGCAAGGAGGTGATGGCCGTGGTGGGAACGGTGGTGATCTTCGCCGTGATCGCCGCCATCCATGCCTGGCTGGGCTATCCCGTCTTCGGGTGAGCGCGATGAAACTCTATCGGTTTCTCAGCGCCGACGATACACAGGCCTTCTGCCACAAGGTGACCGAGGCGCTGAACAAGGGGTGGGAACTTTATGGCTCTCCCACCTATGCCTTCGATGCGGCCAATGGGGTGATGCGCTGCGGGCAGGCGGTAGTGAAAGAGGCGGAGGGGAGCTATTCCCCAGACATGAAATTGGGGGAACAGTGACGATGGCCAAGACCAACCCGGGCCGGTTTTTCGAAGATTACACGGTCGGCGAGACGATCCACCACGCCGTGCCGCGCACCGTCTCCGGGGGCGAGCGGGCGATGTATCATGCGCTCTATCCGGCGCGTCACGCGCTCTATTCGTCGGACGAGTTCGCCCGTGGCTGCGGTCTGCCGGCGGCGCCCATCGACGACATCGCGGCCTTCCACGTGGTGTTCGGCAAGACGGTGCCGGACATCTCGCTGAACGCGCTGGCCAATTTGGGCTATGCCGAGGGCCGGTGGCTGAAACCGGTCTGGCCGGGCGACACGCTGCGCTCCATCTCCGAGGTGATCGGCGTGAAGCAGAACTCCAACGGCAAGTCGGGCGTCGTCTGGGTGCGTACGAAAGGCGTGAACCAGCAGGGCGAGGTGGTGATCGAATATTGCCGCTGGGCGATGGTGCGCAAGCGCCAGCTCGACGCACCGGCGCCGGAAACCGTGATCCCCGATCTCAAGCCGGTGCTGGAGGCGGGCGACCTTGAGGTGCCGGAGGGACTGGATTTCTCGGGCTACGACTTCACGCTCGCCGGCGAGCCGCATCGCTGGGGCGATTACGAGGTGGGCGAGCAGATCGACCACGTGGATGGCGTGACCGTGGAAGAGGCCGAGCACATGATGGCCACGCGGTTGTGGCAGAACACTGCCAAGGTGCATTTCGACGCCTCCCTGCGCGAAGACGGCAAGCGGCTGGTCTATGGCGGGCACGTGATATCGATGGCCCGCGCGCTCAGCTTCAACGGGCTGGCCAATGCGCAGATCGTGGCGGGGCTGAACGGCGGCGCCCATGCCAACCCGTGCTTCGCCGGTGACACGATCAAGGCGTGGTCGGAAGTGCTGGACAAGGCCGAGACGGGGGTGCCGGGGGTCGGCGCGCTGCGGTTGCGGCTGGTGGCCACCAAGGGGGGCGAGGCGTTCACGCTGAAGGGCGAGGACGGCAGATACCTGCCCCATGTGCTGCTCGATCTGGATTACTGGGCGCTCATGCCCATGTGAGCCGCAAGTCGGGTCGCGTCGGATTCGGGTATTTGTGACCAGAAAGAAGCCTAGACATTCCCTGCTTCTTTCCGGTGGAAAACACCCATGCCCGACGGATCATGTCAACGTGACCGCGCCGGGGTCTTTTCGCACTGGGCAGGCGGGGCATGATTGATCATTCTTGGCCCATGCCGATCCGAGCTTTCCTCTTGCGCCTTCTGGCCGCCTGCGCCGCCGCTCCGGCGGCGGCCTGCGACATCGCGCTGGTGCTGGCGGTGGATGTGTCGGGCTCGGTCGATCGCGAGGAATATCGTATCCAGATGCAGGGCCTGGCCGAGGGGCTGCGCGACGGCGCGGTCAGCGAGGCGCTGGTGGTGGGCGAGGCGGCGCTGCTGCTGATGCACTGGACCGGCAGCACCCGGCAGCAGGTGGTCGTACCCTGGACGCGGATCGCGGATTTCGAGGATGTCGAGCGGTTCGCTGCCACGGTCGAGCAGGCGCCGCGCCAGTGGCGGAACTTCTCCACCGCCATCGGCGAGGCGCTGGCCTTCGCGGGGGCCACGTTCGCCGAGGTGGCCGATTGCGAAAAGCGGGTGATCGACATCTCCGGCGACGGATCCTCGAACGAGGGTCTGGCGCCACAGGCGGTGCATCCCTCGCTGGCCGGGGGAGGGGTCGTCGTCAACGCGCTGGTGATCGAAGGGGCCGAGCCTGAGTTGACCGAGTATTTCTGGGAGAACGTGATTCTCGGGCCCGGCGCCTTTGTGATCACGGCCAATTCCTATGCAGAATATCCCGCGCGCATGCGCCGCAAGCTGCTGCGGGAGGTGGCCAGGCAGATATCTGCGCGGGGCGGGACGGCCGGGCCGGGGCCGATGTGATCACACCACGGGCCATGTGATCACGAAGCCCTCAAATGCGACGAATTGCCTGCGAATTCCGGGATTTCGCTCTATGCACGCGTGACTCACCGATTAAAACATAGCACAAAGGCCCGAAAACAGCAGGGGCCCAGAGCGCCCGGCGGACCGCCGCAGCAAGGAAAGGGACCGATCCATGGCAGACGTGAACAGGGGCGACCGCCCGCTTTCGCCCCACCTTACAATCTATCGCCCGCAAATCACCTCGATCAGTTCGATTCTGACCCGGATCACCGGCAACGCGCTGATCGTGGCGGCTGTACTGATCGTGTGGTGGCTTCTGGCTGCCGCGACCGGGCCGGAGTATTTCGCCACCGCCGATGCGGTTCTGACCTCGTGGTTCGGCGATATCGTCCTGACGCTGTCTGTTCTGGCGGTCTGGTATCACTATCTGGCCGGGCTCAGGCATTTGCTGTTCGATGCCGGGCGGGCGCTCGATGTACCCACCGCCGAACGGCTCGGCTGGGCCTGTGTCATCGGTTCGGTCGTGTTGACCGTCATCACCGTCCTGATCGTCTGAGGGAGGCTTTCATGCGTTATCTGACCGCCCGCAAGCGCGCCGAAGGCAAGGGCGCCGCTCATACCGGCCCCGACCATCATTGGCACATGATTGTCAGTTCCGCCGGGCTGGCCCTGGTCATTCCGATATTCCTGTTCGTCTTCGGCCGCACGCTGGGCGGCTCTTATGACGAGGTGATCTCGCGGCTGTCGCATCCCGGCATCGCCATCCTGCTGGGGCTGGTGCTGTTTGTCGGCATGATCCATTTCCGCAACGGCGCCACGGTGATGATCGAGGATTATGCGCGCGGCACGACGCGCAAGCTGTTGCTGGTCGGTCTCGCCTGCCTCACCTACGGCACCATCGCCACAGGGCTTTTCGCCCTGGGCAAGATCGCCCTTTGACCCGATAACGACGCGGAGTTTCAATCGAATGGCTGCTTACGAATACGAGACGCATGATTACGACGTCGTTGTCGTCGGGGCCGGCGGCGCGGGCCTGCGGGCGACGCTGGGCATGGCCGAACAGGGGCTGCGCACCGCCTGCGTGACGAAGGTTTTCCCGACCCGCTCGCATACCGTGGCCGCTCAGGGCGGCATCGCCGCGAGCCTTGGCAACATGGGGCCCGACAACTGGCAGTGGCACATGTACGACACGGTCAAGGGCTCGGACTGGCTGGGCGACACCGACGCGATGGAGTACCTCGCCCGAGAAGCGCCCAAGGCGGTCTACGAGCTGGAGCACTATGGCGTCCCGTTCTCGCGCACCGAGGAGGGCCGGATCTATCAGCGCCCCTTCGGCGGGCACACCACCGAATTCGGCGAGGGTCCGCCGGTGCAGCGCACCTGTGCGGCCGCCGACCGCACCGGCCACGCCATCCTGCACACGCTTTACGGCCAGAGCCTGAAGAAGCAGGCGGAGTTCTATGTCGAATATTTCGCCATAGACCTGTTGATGAGCGGGGACGGCGCCTGTACCGGCGTCGTGTGCTGGAAGCTCGACGACGGCACCATGCATGTCTTCAACGCCAA
>JAUIBJ010000204.1 GCA_030428025.1 Alphaproteobacteria bacterium | reverse complement strand
CCGCGGCGTCGAGCGGAAGGCCTGCCGCCTTGAGCGTCAGCAGCATCCACATGTGATTGAGAAAGGCGTAATCGGCACCATAGCTTCGCCCCGGGAAATCCTCGACCGAGTTGATCGAGCCGTCCACCACCATGTGGTCGAGCCCGAAGGACATGGCCGGGACGGCGATGACCTTGACCGGCACGCCCGCGGCCCGGGCCACGACCACGCTGTCGAGCGTGTTCATCATGCAGGGCACCGAGCCCGAGGTCAGCGCCGCGTTCTTGGCGGTAATGTCCTCGATGATCCGGATGTTGATGTCGATATCATTCGCCATCCCCTTTTCCTTCACGATGTACCAAGGCGCGTATGGCGAGAAGGATATGATGGCGACATCGACGCTTTCGGCAGCCTGCGACGGGGATGCCAGCATGGCAGCAACCAGTGCCGCACTCAGACCCTTCACTTTTTCCTTGAGCTTCATTCCGTGTTTCCTCCCTGGTTTTTGGGGCGCTTGTCGAAGCGCTTTCTTGTGGTTGCGTCCGCGTCGTCAGGCAGCGTCGGCGGCGACGATCTCCTCGCGCATCATCGCGAAGAGCTTTCGCTCCAACTGCGCATAGCCATCCTGATCGAACATCTCTTCCTTCCGCAGGAAGCGCTGACCCTTCTTGAATTCCAGCGGGATATCTTCCTTGATCCTGCCGGGGTTGCGCGTGAAGAAGATGATGCGATCCGCGAGATAGATCGCTTCCTCGATGTCGTGTGTGACGACCACCACGGTCTTCTTCTCGCGTTCGATGACCTCGATCATCATTTCCTGCATTTCCCAACGCACCTGGGCGTCCAGTGCCCCGAACGGCTCGTCCATCAGGATGATCCGCGGGTTCTGGGCCAGGGTTCGGGCAATCGCCACGCGCTGTTTCATCCCCCCCGACAGGCTGTTGGGATAGCTGTCGGCGAACTTGTCCAGGTGAACGAGCTTCAGGAATTCATCCGCCGTCTTCGCGCGTTCCGCCTTGGGAACGCCCATGATCTTCATGCCGTATTCGATATTCTTCTTGGCGGTCAGCCACGGGAAGGAGGTATAGGCCTGAAAGATCATGCCGCGATCGGGGCCGGGCCCGTTGATCGGCTGGCCGAACGTGGCCAGCTTGCCCCGGGTCGGCAGTTCGAGCCCGGAAATCAGCCGGAGCATGGTCGTCTTGCCGCAACCGGAGGGCCCGATGAAGGCAACGACCTCGCCCTCGTGGATGTCCACCGAGACATCCTGAAGAGCGGTGAACGTACCGTTGACATATTGCTTGGTGATATCCCTGGCGGCGACGGCGGGCTGTTGCAGTGCGTCGTTCATGTCTCAGACCTTCTTCTTGATGTTCCAGGGGAAAAGCAGCCTCTGAACGATGCGGAAGCCGATATCCGTCAACACGCCAAGCACGCCGATCATGAAGATGCCCGCCATGATCGTGTCGACGTTCAGGAAACGCCCGGCCCGCATCATCACCGCCCCGATGCCGTCCGAGGCGCCGACGATTTCGGCGATCACCAGATAGGTCCAGCCGACGGCGATCATGGTGCGCATGCTGTCGATGATGGCTGGCATGGCCGCGGGAACCACCACTTCCAGAACGATCCGCTTGCGCGATGCGCCCATGGTCAATGCGGCCTCCGTCAGCTCGCGCTGCACGGCTTCGGTGTTGTCCAGCACCATGGCGATGAGAAAGAACAGGACCCCCAGGAACAACAACCCCATCTTCGCGGTCTCGGACGGGCCGAACCAGACCAGAAGCAGGGGAATGAAGGACGCGGCCGGAAGGTAGCGCCACCCCGAAACCGTCGGGTTGACCAGGGCCTTGAACTTGCCGAAACAGCCCATAAGGATGCCTAGCGGAATGGCAACTGCCGAGGCTGCGAAGAAACTGCCGAAGATGCGCGCGCAGCTGCGCAGCACATCATATATGAAGTCCTTTTCCGCGAAGAGATAGATCAGTTCTCCGAGCACCTGCTCGACCGACGGCAAGAAACGCCGCCCCTCTTCCGCCGTCATGTAATGGGCGGTCTCCCACAGGGCGAAGAAAATGGCAGCGCCCAAGAGCCCCAGCACGACCGTTTGGCGCCCGCTGGCGGGAGACAGCAGTTCGAAGAACCGTTCCCTGTGCTTGTTGACGTCGGAAGCCCTGACGAATTGCGCGGGCGCGTCACGGTTCGTGACGATCGCGTTTTTCTTGGTGTCCTGGATCACAACCACCCCCCTGGCTGGCTCGCGAATTGCGATGCTCTCCAGTTCACGATATCCGTCAGATAGACGGATAAAACCCCTTAAGATTCTATTTTAAACATCAATAGTATTGATTGTTTTTCGGGGACGGCGCAGGTTGATTTCCGCACTATCCTTTGATCTCGTTTCGAAAATATTCGATCAGGGTCTTGCTTGCCGGATGATCGGGCGCTTTCGGATTGGTGATGAGAAATATCTTCGATTCCGGCAGCTTCTCGATGTTCAGCAACTGGTGCAGGCTGCCGTCCTTTACGCCGTTCGCCGCGAACGCGGTGGGCAGGAAACATATACCGGCGCCAAGCTCGGTTAGCCTCTTCGCCTCTTCGAGATGTTCGGACAGGCCCGCCACCCTTTTGCCCAGTCTCCATCGCTGGCGGAACTTGGTCAGTTCCAGCGGCTCGTCAGCGCCAGTAAGGATATAGGCATGCCCCGACAATTCGCCTGGAGAGGAGAGCCGGCGACCGTAGAGCGCATGCGAGCGGCCGCAATACGGGGCATAGTATTCGCAAAACAGGGGTTCATAGCGCAGGTCTGGCAGATGCTGGCTGGCGGGTCCGATGCCGATCTCGACTTCATTCCGCAGGACGTTGCGCTGAATGACATCCCAAGTGGCGATCGAGATGAAAAGCTCGACATTCGGATGATCCGCGTGGAACGCCCCCAGCGGCCTGTTCAGTCTGTCATGCACCAGATTGGTGATCATTTGCAGCCGCACCCGGCCACCAAGTTCTTCGGCGGCCTGATTCAGGATGTTGGGAATGTTGCTGACCGAGGAAAAGACCTCCCGGCTCACGTCGGCGATCAGCTTGCCGGTCAGCGTGAGTTCAAACCCCCCGGGGCCGCGTTTGCACAAGGACGTGTTCAGGGTTTCCTCAAGCCGCCGCAGGGCCATGCTTACCGCCGGCTGCCCTTTGTTCAGCTGACGCGCGGCTTCGGACAGCCCGCCGGCGCTTTCGATGCTGCAGAATATCCGAAGCAGGTTCCAATCCAGCGACTGCGCGAACCGCCGGCCGGTTTTCGGTTCTACCTCCTGCGACATGGTGTGCCCCCTTTGAAACGAAGATCAGAGCCGAGCATATCCGAAATCCTTTGCACTTCGCGAGTGTCCTAGCAAGTGATGTAACAGGACCGGCGGGCTGGTCCTGACATACCCGAAGGATCAACGCCCCGGTCTGCCCCGAGGCTGGCCGGCCCCCTGCCCGCCTCAAACCCGGCGCGACTGACTGATCCGCCGCCTGATTGGGGCCGCCGGACGGGTGGCGCGGTTTACCCGAGCGTGAACTGATGTATTACTGGCGCTCATTTGGAGACGATTCATCGAGGCTTTTCAATGCGCTTTTCGGGCAGGGACCGGGAACTCGACCAGCTCAGGGAACGGTGGCGAATGGCCCGCGACGTCGAGAACCCATGGACGCAGGTCGTTGTCGTCAAGGCCGAACGCGGCGTTGGCAAAACGCGGCTGGCCCTGGAATTCTTTCGCTGGCTTGCCCAACACGAGGACGCGGCCGGGGCGCAGGGGTACTGGCCCGACGGGGTCGCGCTCCTCGACCGCAATATCGACGTGAATCCCGATCCGGCGAAGTGCCGGTTCGAAACCCCGATCCCGTTCCTCTGGTGGGGGCTCAGAGGGGCCGACACCCAGGTGGAGAACGCCTTCGCAGGCGACGCGGTCAGCAGCTACGACCGGTTTCTCGCGCCGCATCTGGTGGCCTTGACCATACGGGCGCGCATGCTTGGCTCGGGCCGGGACATCCTCGACATCTGGCGCGACGTGGCGAAGGGCGAACTTGCCAGTTGGACCGGCTACGATACCGTCATGGCCGTTGGCGAGGGACTGTTGAAAACCGTTTCCATCGTTACCGGCACTCTCACGGAAAACCGCGAGTTGAACGCCCGTTCCGCAGGCGAGAAGCGGCAGGTCGATCGCGTCGAAACGGTGCTGGAGGAGTTGGAGAGTGTCTTCAACCCCAACGCGTTCAGCTATGCGCGCACCCCCGGCGTGATCCTGATCGACGATGCGCAGTTCTCGACCGGCGATAGCAGCCTTGCCCACTTCACCGAAAGGCTGATGCATACCGCGGTGGCGCAATCCTGGCCCGTCATGATCCTTGTCACGCATTGGCGGCGGGAACTGGCGCCGGACTTCGCCATCACGGAACGCTCCTTTGCGGCGATCCTGCATCATGCGCTCGGCACGTCCCGCAAACCCGGCGGCGATCCGGATATCGCGGGTGGATACCTGCACAGCACCAATTACCTAGAGATCGACCTTCAGCCCGTCGCCGACCTGTCCGGGGCCCTGGCCGAAGACCTGCCGGGCCTGACGCCGGAGCAGGCCGGCGCGCTGCTCGACCATGCCGGCGGCAACCCCCGCCATCTTGAACAGATCATCACCTTCCTGCGCGAGAACGAGGATTTCTTCGAGGAGTTCGACACCTCCCGGGCGCTTACCGAGGAAGGGCTCGAAGAGGCCCTGGAAGAAACCCACGACATCTTCAAGGTCGTCCTGCGCCGGCTGCGCGACGCGCCTGCAGAGGTTCAGGAAGCCGTGTGCATCGCCAGCACCCTCGGCATCCGCTTCGTGTCCGACATCGTCGAGGACATCATGAAAGCGCATCTCGGCCATGACGCCGCCGATGCACTCTCGCTAGCCTCGGACCCCTACAGCATGATCCGCACCGGCGAGAGCCGGCAACTGGCAGAGTTCGCCGAACGGCTTTTCTTTCTGGTGGCAGAACGGCGGCGGAAATCGCTCAGGTCACTGTCCGACCGGGACGCGCTGGACAGCGCGCTTAAGCAGGCCTTGCAGGCGCGGCTGTCCGACGCCGGCTACGCCCGACAGGCCGACCCGCAGGCGCTCGCGCTGACCTACAACCTGGCGGCGCGGACATTCGGCCGCGACGGCGGCGACAGGGAATGGGCCATGATCGCCCTCGGCCGTCTGGCGGCCCTGGAATCCGCCCGCCACTCGCATCATGCCGCGCTCGATGCCGCGCACCGGTTCCATGCCTTGTTTCGCGAGGCGCCGGATCTGGCCGAAGTTGTCGAACCGAATGACATCTCCACCGTGGCCGCCTTGCTGCGCGAGGAAGGCAGACCGGACGACGCGATCGAACTTCTTCGGCCCCTGAGCGACCACTTCCGCGACCTTGTGAAACGCGAGGGAACGCCTGACTCCCTTCAAGACCTGAGCGTTTCCCTCGGAGATCTTGGCCGGGCGCATGAGGTCGCAGGCAATCACGCAGCGGCACTTAAGGCCTTCGAGGAAGCTCTGAGCCTCCAACGCGACGTCGTCCAGGCCTCGGACACACCGGAATCACTTCGCGGCCTGTTGGCTGCAATGGACGGAATGGGGGTCGTCGCCACAACACTGGGCGATCACGCCACGGCAAGGGCCCTCTACGAGGAGATGCACGCCGGCGCGCGTGATCTGGCCGAGCGATTGGGAACGCCCGAAAGCCAGAATGACCTTGCGATCACTTTGGATAACCTTGGCCGGGCGGCAATGGTCGCGCAAGATGATGAAGCGGCCTTGGAATATTTCCAGCAAAGCCTGCAGCTGCGACGCGATCTTGCCGACCAGCTGAAGACACGCGAGAGCCTGCAAAACCTTTCCATTTCCATCGAGAACATCGGCAAGACGGCCTGGGCGCTCGGCGATTTCGCCAAGGCCGCTCGGTCTTTCGAGGAATGCTTGCGCCTGCGGCGCGATCTGGCGCAGGAGTCCGGCACGCCGGAGGCCATCAATTCCTTCGCCGGCGCCCTTTTCAATCATGGCCATGCCGCAAGAAACATAGGCGACAAGGAGGCCGCCACCGCGGCGTTCAGCGAATGCCTGTCCTTGTGGCGCGGTCTGGCTGACCGGTTGAAGACGCCGAATAGCCGTCGTTTCCTCGCAGACGCATTGAATGCGGTCGGTTCGCTCAATGAAGACCTCGGACACCGCGAGGCGGCGGAGGCGGCATTTCGAGAATGTCTCGATCTGAGGCGCGATCTGGCCGAAACCACCGGCACGCCGGAGAGCTTTCGCCTGCTTGCGAAAGCTCTGTTCAAGTCCGGTCAGGCCGCAAGGGAAGCCGGCAATGTCAATGCCGCCACGTCAGCCCTCGCCGAATGCCTGTCCTTGCGGCGCGATCTGGCCGGCCGATTGAAGACGCCGGAAAGCCGTCGCGACCTCGCGGATGCACTGGATGCAACCGGATCACTGCATGCAGAGCAAGGCAATCGAGAGGCCGCGGCACAGGCCTGCAAAGAATGTCTCGATCTGAGGCGTGATCTTGCCGAGACATCGCGCACACCCGAGGACATGCGCGAACTCGCCCTGTCCCTGAGGAAATACGGCGAGCTTTCCGCAAGTGTCGGGGCGGTCCAGACCGCCCGTGCCGCTTTCGATGAGTGCCTGTCCCTGCGCCGCG
>JAUIBJ010000203.1 GCA_030428025.1 Alphaproteobacteria bacterium | reverse complement strand
CCTGCACGGCCGCGCCGTCGACAAAGGGCGTGCCGATGACCGGGCTGTCGCCGCCCAGCATCAGAATCTCGTTGAACTGGACTTTCTCTCCGGCGTCAGCCGCAAGCTTTTCCACCCGGAGCATGTCGCCCGACTGGACCTTGTATTGCTTGCCGCCGGTCTTGAGGACCGCAAACATCCTGATCTTCCTTTTCACTTCCGCGTCCTGCGGTCCCCTTCACGGGCGTTTGCGGGCTCTGCCCACCTCGGACGGCGCGCCTTTTGCACCAGGCGTCAATTCCAAAGCCCCGTGCGAACCGAATGCCCGCCGGGATGCGGGCTTATCGAAGGAATGCAGGGCGAAGTCAAGAGAGAATTCCGGCGATTCCCCCGGGTCGCGGCACCCGCCCCTTACAGCTTCTGGCTTCGCATGTGCTGGGCCACGGCCTGACCGGTGAGATAGGAGATTTCCTCGTACATCCGGTCGAAGACGGCAAAGAGCGCGCGGTTCAGCGCCTGCCCCTCCTGCGTCCGCCACATCGCGATATAGCGGTCGATCTCGTCCGTCTCCAGCGGCTGATAGGCGGTCAGCAGATAGGCGCCGATCCAATCGGTGCTGTCGTCGCGCACGCCCTCCTCCTGCGACCAGACATCACGGAGCATGTCCTCTTCCGACAGGTCATAGGCGCCGCCGTCGGCCAGCCCGCGATAGAGCATCAGATTGGCGTTGAGAATGCCCATCACGTTCTGCTCTATGAGGTCGCTGTCCGCGATCAGGGTTTCGATCTGTCGAACGATCTCGGCTCCCTCGCGGTCGAGCTCCGCATAATGCTCCTTGGCGGCCGCCTCGACCTCGGTATCGAGAAAGGCCTCGCGGGCGGAAATTTCCAGCTCCACGATCTCCTCGCCCAGATCAGAGGTGAAGAAATCGGCCAGCGGCGCCACGTCCACCCCGCCGAGTTCGGCCGCAAGGCCCGCCTCGACCAGCTTCTGCATCTTCGCGCTATCGTAAAGCCGTTCCAGATGGGCGCGCCAACTGGTCAGGTCGGCTTCGGGCATCATCTCGGCGGCGAGATCCTCACCATAAAGCAGCCCCTCCTCGCGCATGATGGCCACCGTGTCGTCCATCCGCAGCGCATCTATGAGCCGCGTCATCGCCCCTTCGGCCTCTGCCAGCGCGGGCGCGACCCAGAGCAGGCCGACCGTCACCGCCCCGGCGGCAAGGCGGGTCAGCCGGGCCTTCATATCTCCTCTCCCGGATGCATCTCGGCCATGCGCGCGGCCAGAACCTCGAACCGGCCGGCCATGATCTCGTACTGAATGGCGTTCATCAACTCATAAACCTGCTGCATCTTCGGGTCTTCCAGCGCCTCGGTATAGGTTTCCAGATCCTCGGTGGAAATGTCCCGATAGGTATAGGCGGCATTGGCGAGCCCGGATTTGAGCATGTCGGCGCGCATCTCTTCCTCCTGGCTGCGCAGCATCGCCCGAAGGCCGGCTTCGTCGATACGGTAGTCGAGCACGCCTGCGGTCGAGGCGGCCATCAGGAAGCGCACCATGATCTCCTGCAGCGCGCGCACCGACTGGCCCGAGCCATCGACGGCGGCATTCATCCGGCGAAAGAGCTCGACGCGCCCGTCCCCGTCCTCGCGCGAGCGGGCCAGAAGCGCCGCGCCCTCCTCCTGCCGGGCGGTATCGTCCTTCACCCTGTGCGAGGCGTTCTCCACCTCCACCAGCTTCTGGCCCAGCGGTGTCGCGTAGAATTCCGCGGCATGTGCCAGAAGATCGTCGGAGAGCGTGGCCGACAGGATATCCAGCGCCGTGTCGTGCATCTTCCCGGTGTCGAACACCTCGCGCGAGACGCGTGCCCAGTCATAGCCGAAATCGCTGGGCTCCATCCCCAGCATCTTCGGCGCGTCAGAGGCCGACAGCGCGATGCTTTCCAGGGCCACGTCGAACCCCGTCACCTCGAGAAAGGCTTCGAGCTTGTCGCGGTCGGCGGCGCGGGCGGGTAGCGCGGCCAGAACCAGCGCGATGGCCATCAGCCCGGCCAGCGCGGTCGAGAGCAGGGGGCGGTGCGGCAAGGGGGATCTCCTTCGGCTCGGTCTTGATTCAGGAACTTAGGCAGTTTCCGGCGTCAAACAATGCATAATCCCTCTTGTCTCACCTGGGAAACCCAATTAAGTGCACCCCCCAGACCCCCGCGGAGAGGTGCCGGAGTGGTCGAACGGGGCGGTCTCGAAAACCGTTGACCCTTCACGGGGTCCCAGGGTTCGAATCCCTGTCTCTCCGCCACCATCACCCGTACGAACCTGTCCAGGGCGCCCGAGAGGTGCGGATTTTCTACTTTTTTTCAAAGGGGCTTGCCGGTTAAGTGCGAACCGCTGAGACGAGAGTTTACAGCGATTTCAATCTCTGAACGGCCTCTCGTCTCTGGTCGGGCGAACCGCGCCGATTCCGGTTCGGTCAAAATTTCCTCGCCTTTCCAGGGTCTGAACGGAAACCCCGCCAAGACCATGCGCCCCGCCTCCGTCGCTATCGACCGAAACAGAGAGGTATCTGCCTGATTGCCATGAAGAAAGCACCAACCAGATGCGCGTGCCTCGGAACCCGTGAGGTCAATTCCCACTCGATCGGCATTCCGGATGAGCGAACGTCTGTAAACGCCGTGGCTGATTGTCGGCATCTTACTTGCCGGCGAATGGTGAAGCGGGAAAAGACATAGACAACCCCAGTGGAGGATCATTCGCCCAGCGACGCCACGTCTGTCCTCGAAACGCATGTTCAATGCATTTTTCCAAGGCGTTTCGCGAAAAACCTCACGCACGGATTATCGCGAAACGTTCACATGGTCCGATGCATTTCGGCTTCAACCTGTCTCAGGCGAGGGAAGAAACGTTTTGGTCCAGCACCCCGAACGACCCCGACGTGCGCAGGGTTTCCAGGCACTCCAGGATTGCCACGGTTTCGTCCAGCGGCATCACCGCGCTTTCGCGGCGCCCGGCACGAACGCAGGTCGCAACTTCGGACGCCTCGAATTGATAGCCGTGGCCAGGAAACGGGTAGCTTTGGGTGACACGTTCCCGGCGCAGGAGCTGACGCAGGAGAGGGGCATAGCGCCGCCTCAGGCGGATGAGCTTCGGCTGCGTGGCGAAGCGCGACATTGTTCCGGGCGCGGCTGCGCCAGACGCAGTGGACGGCACGAGTTCGGGGGCGCGCGTGAGCGTGATCCGTTCCGGGGCGTATAGCGGCGAGTCGAGCGCGAGACTGCCCCGGGTGCCACTCAGCACCGCACGGTTCGAGAGTCGCTGGTCGAAGCTGCAGGAGAGCGCGGCCAGCGCTCCGCCGGGGAAGCGCAGAACCATCGAGGCTCGCGCATCGACACCGTTGTTGGCCTTGCCAACCAGCATCTGCCCGGCTTCGGGCGGACCGAGCAGGTACCAGGCAAGCGACAGCGGGTAGATGCCGAGATCCAGCAGCGCACCGCCGCCGAGCTCCGGGGCAAAAAAGCGGTTGGAGGGATCGTAGGGCACGGCAAATCCCAGGTCGGCCTGGAACATTCTCGGCTCACCGATCTCGCCTGCATCTACACGCGTTTTCAGCGCCTGGATGGCGGGAATGAAGCGGGTCCACATCGCTTCCATCAGGAAGGTGCCGGTCTTTCCCGCCAGCGCGGCGAGTTCCCGGGCCTCGTCGGCCGTGACGGTGAAAGGTTTCTCACAGAGCACCGGCTTTCCCGCCTCCAGAGCCAGCGCGACATGGTCGCAGTGAAGCGCGGCGGGGGTGGCGACATAGACCGCATCGACGCTGGGGTCGGCCACCAGTTCGGTGAAATCGGTCAGCGCCATCGCGCCGCCCAGCGCGGCAGCGGTCGCCTCGGCCCGCTCGCGCCGCCGCGAGGCCACTGCGGCGATCTGATGCCCCGGCAGCAGCTTGGCCGACACGCCGAAATGCCGCGCCACATCGCCCGCGCCGAGCAGACCCCAGCGAAACGGCGTGCTCAACTCTTTACCGCGCGCTTCTGCCGCGCGCCTTCACGTGCGACGGCAGCATCCAGAAGCCGGGTGTAGAGCGATCTTGGAAGCAAGCGCAGGGCATAAGCCCCGGCGAGCGACATCAATGTGCGGCGCGGATCCTCGCGCAGGATCCCCGGCCAAGCCTTCAGCGCCCGTTGCATGTACAAGACCGCCCCCTTGCCATTGCCCGCCTCGATCAGGCGCCGGGCAAGAAAACGGAGGTGATAGGCGCGCCCCGCCGCCCCATGCCTATCGATCAGGTCGGGCGCGTAACGGCGCACGCGCTGCAGACCGTGCTCAAAGGCGGCCTGCTTGGTATCCGGCGTGCCGGCGATGCTGTCGGGCACGATTCGGTACAGGGTAAGGCACTCCGGGATGCCTTCGAACTTCCAGTCGGTGGTGGTTGCCATCCTCAGCCAAAGCTCGACATCTTCCCAACGCGCGGCGTCGTCGTCGAAATACATCCATTCGGGCTTGCCGTCGCGCTCGGCCTGGAATTTCACCGCCTCCATCAACTCGCGGCGGATGATCGGCACCGACCCATTGCCAACCGGGTTACGACAGAGGATCTCTCGGGCATCGACGTCTTCGAGCTTGGGGACCTGGTAGAGACCAAGCGGGGCCCCGTCGGCATCGATGAATTCGCTCGGTCCGTAGCTCACCCCGACGTCGGGGTTTCGCGCCAGGTGGGCGAGGTGTTTTTCCAGCTTTTGCGGCAGCCATATGTCGTCATGGTCGATGAAGCCGATGAAATCTCCTGTCGCCTGGGCAATCCCGAAGTTGCGCGCGCGGCAGGGGCCGGTGTTTTTTCGGGTGTGGAGGGCAATGCGTGGGTCGCCGTAGGTGCGCACAATGTCGCCACTGTCGTCAGGCGAGCCGTCATCGACCACGATCAACTCCCAATCCTCATGTGTCTGTGCGAGCACGCTGTCGATGGTCTCGCGGATGTAACGCTCGGATTTATAGAGCGGGAGGATTATCGAGACGCGTTGCAAGTCGGCGGGCCCCCGGCGAATCTGGGCGGGTATGATCGAAGGCATTAAACCTTGGGGAAGCGGATCGCGCAACTGCCCGGACTTTAATGTGAAGTTGCGCCAGAACAATGGACCCCGGCCAAGGTGGCGCCGCGGCTGTTGGCCGGCAGCAGGACCGGCCTGCCCCGACAATGCGGGAAACGAAACGATCCTGCATGAAAAAAAAGTGCGTTACCGGGCTCATTGAACCGATCCGACCAGACAGTATGCTGCTTTCGCCTGTCGAGCAGATTGGCGCTGAACCGCCATCGCGGAGGGGCTCCACGCAGAGCACGAGATCCCTCGAAATCCGCCATTGTCCTCAAGATGTCCGGCAAGCCCGCGATCCGGTCTCGAACTGGTGCCGGTGGATCTTCAGCAGATCGGAACCGGGGCTTTGGGAATGGTCTTCCAGAATTCGGCATCGTGCCCGTAGAAGATCCGCGCGCCGGATCGTTTCAAGTCGCGAAATCGCAGCAGAGACGACAGCATTTCGCTCCGGTCGTAGACGATTCTCGGCAGATGCAGCCTGTCCAGCGTTTCGCGAAAGTAACAGGCATCTGCCGTCAGCACGATCTGACCGGAGGCAAGCTGCACCTTGAGCGACTGGTGACCCGGCGTGTGGCCGAATGACGGGAAGGAAACAACCGAGCCGTCGCCGAAGAAATCGTGCTCGCCCTCGACCGTTTGGATCAGGTGGCCGTGGTCGTAATCGGCGGGAATGTAGTTGTTCCGTTCGATCAGGTCGTCGCGATGCGCCGCTGCCCATTCCCTGCGCTGCACCACGATGCGCGCGTTCGGCAGAAACTCGAGACCGCCGGCATGGGTGAAATGAAGGTGCGACGAGGCGACGACCTCGATCGCGGCAGGATCGAGGTCCAGCCGGCGAAGCTGTCCGGCGATGTCATCCCCCGCGCGATAGCTTATCCGGAAGAGATCCGCCCATTGGCCCAGCCGCTTGCGCGGGCTGGTGCGCAACCCGGGATGCATTCCCGCATCGAACAGGACCCGGCCCTTGGGATGTTCGATCAGATAGGCCGGAATGGGAAAGTCGATCCTGCCGGATGCCCGGCTTAGAACCGTCGAGGCCTCGGCACTCAGCCATCCGCAGGCAAAAGCCAATACCCGAACGGTCCCCTGCGTTCGGCGGCGGTCATGTGCAGTGTTGCGGCCTCTGAGCATCGACGCGCCTCTGATTACGTCCGGACCCGATCGGGCGACGGACCTGCCTGTCGCCGAAACCGTCCTCCTGCCCGGTCTGCGTGCTGGCGGGTGTTGTTCATTCCCGGGTGCGCTCGAGCGTCCGTACGTCTTCGGCGATTGCGCCGAACTGCTTGACTGGGCCGGAGGAGAGTCTCATCGCGTAGGCCAGAAACCAGATGAGCAGCACACCGCCCCCCCACCAAAGAAGTTGCCAGACCCAGATCGACGGCATCGCAAAATCCCATTCCTCATATCCGGCATCGGGAGCGCCGAAGGCCCAGTTCCCGAACACCGCGCCGGGGCCGATAGCGAAAAAGATCCAGCCGAGCGTGAGAACCCAGGCAACGCTGGCAAGCCCGCGCCGCCTTGGCCCCGATGAATCATGTTCGCGCAGGAAACCATGAAAGAACCGCCGGGTCGATGCCTCTTCGGTGCCGGCGGTCACGGCCGAGGCGATCAGGCATGTGACGACATTGAAGAACAGGCCCCAAAGGGCG
>JAUIBJ010000202.1 GCA_030428025.1 Alphaproteobacteria bacterium | reverse complement strand
CGGGGTATTTCTTGCGAAACCGCGCCATCCGCGGGATCACGTAAAGGCTGGCCTGTGCCGCCAGCATCGCGACCTTGATCTTGCCGGAACTGTTGCGCTTGCGGATGTCCTGTGTGACCAGACTGAGATGCGACAGGGTGATGGTGACCGCCTCCATCAGGCGGCGCCCGTCCGGGGTAAGCTGCACCTTCCTGTTGTGCCGGATGAAGAGCGGCACGCCCATGCTCTCTTCCAGCGCCCGCACATGCCGGCTGACGGCCGATTGCGTCAGGCACAGATCGTCGGCCGCAAGGGTGAAGTTCTCGTGCCGCGCCGCAGCCTCGAACGCCCTGAGCGTCCCCAGCGGGGGCAGCAACCTGTAGGGTATCGCCATCGCACACCTCTTCGACTAGGGACCGCTCAATGGGTCCGCCCGCACGCGTTTCCCAAACAGTCTAACGCGCCTTTCGCGATTTCATCCAAGTTTTTTCTTTTCGATCCCGTCCAGCGCCCGGCGCAGATCGGCAATCAGGTCGTCGGGATCCTCCAGCCCCACCTGCAGGCGGAAAACCGGCCCCGAGGCCACGGGCGGCCCCGGGCGCGCCGCCAGAGCCCTCTCGGACGGTACGATCAGGCTTTCGTACCCGCCCCAGCTGTCGCCGATGGAGAAAAGCCGCAACGCGTTCGCGAAATCCGCCGCATAGGGGCGCAAGGCCGCGCTCAGAGCCACGCCGAAGACCCCCGCCGAGCCGGTGAAATCGCGCCGCCAGATGTCGTGCCCCGGGCAGGAGGGCAAGGCCGGGTGCAGAACCCGCTCGACACTCGGCCGGTCCTCCAGCCACCGGGCCACCGCGAGCGCCGAAGCCTCATGCGCGGCAAGGCGGAACGGCAGGGTGCGCATGCCCCGCAAGGCCAGAAAACATACCTCCGGAGAGACGCAGGAGCCCAGCGCCACGGCCGTTTCGCGCACGCGACCGATGGCCGGCCGGCCTCCGATGGCGAAACCCAGCATCAGATCGGCATGCCCGCCCCAGTATTTCGTGGCCGACTGGATGGAAAGGTCGACGCCGCGCGTCAGGGGGCGGAAGAACACCCCGGCGCTCCACGTGTTGTCGAGGATCGAGACGGCGCCCCCCGCCCGCGCCAGCGCCGCGATGGCCGGCACGTCGCAGACCTCGAACCCGTGCGAGCCGGGCACCTCGAAATAGACGGCCCTTGCCGGCACCTGCAAAAGCTCCGCCAGCCCGTCCAACGCCATCGGATCGAAATACGCGACCGTGACGCCCAGACGCCCGAGCACCCGCTCGCAGAAATCGCGGGCTGGGCCATAGATGTTATGTGCGACCAGCACCCGGTCGCCGGCGTCGAGCACCGACAGCAGGGTGGCGGAGATGGCCGAAAGGCCGGACGGGAAGGCCACCGCCTCGTCGCCCCCTTCGATCATAGCAGCCATCTCCTCGGCGGCCCGCGAGGTTTCGGTACCGAGCCGCGCATAGCGGTCCTGCGCGAGATAGGTCTCGACATCCGGTGACAGGATGGTGGAGGAAGGAAAAGGCGGAGTGTTGACCGCGCCGTGATAGGCCGCCGGATCGCGCCCGGCATGCATGAGGCGGGTCCGGAACCCGGTATTCCCTGTCTCTTCGGTCATCGCTATCCTCCGCAGTCCATCGCCCCCGCGGCCCACATCCTATCTAAGCCGGCCGGTTGAGAAACATGAAGAAAAGTCGGCCTTCGCCGCGAGCTTTCGGAATTTGTGCGCCGCCGGCCCGAGGCCCTAGACTGACCGGCACATCCCGCCGGCGAAGGAGCCCGGATCGCCCGATCCGGTGACATGCGACATGGACCGCGAGGAATTCGACTACATCGTCGTCGGCACCGGCTCGGCAGGGGCCGTGCTGGCCGCGCGGTTGTCGGAGGACGGACGGCACCGGGTCTTGGCGCTGGAATACGGGGGGCGCGACAACAGCGTCATCATCCAGATGCCCGGCGCCTGTTACCTGCCGATGACGAAACCCCGCTACGACTGGGGCTTTCATTCCGAGCCCGACCCGGGCATCGCCGGGCGGCGGATTCATCACGCCCGGGGCAAGGTGATCGGCGGCACGTCGTCGATCAACGGCATGTGCTATGTCCGGGGCAACCCCTACGATTTCGACCGCTGGGCCGAATTGGGCGCCGAGGGCTGGAGCTATCGCGACTGCCTGCCCTATTTCCGCCGGGCGGAAACCTGCGCCTATGGCGAAGACCCCTGGCGCGGCGGCGATGGCCCCGTGCATACCTGCAACGGGCGCAACATGGTCAACCCGCTCTACCGGGCCTTCATAGAGGCCGGGGTCGAGGCCGGTTATCTGCGGTCCGACGATGTCAACGGCCGCGACCAGGAAGGGTTCGGGCGAATGGACATGACCGTGCGCGATGGCGTGCGTTCCTCCACCGCGAACGCCTATCTCAAGCCCGCTCTGGGACGAACCAACCTGAAACTGGTGATGCATGCGCTCTGCCGGCGGGTCGTCTTCGAGGGCCGGCGCGCGGTCGGGGTTGAATATGAACGCGGCGGCAGCATCCACACCGCCCGCGCGCGGCGCGAGGTGATCCTGTCCGCAGGGCCGGTCAATTCGCCGAAACTGCTGATGCTGTCGGGAATCGGGCCGGCGGCGCATCTGCGCGAGCATGGCATCGAGGTGCTGCACGATCTGCCCGGGGTCGGCACCAACCTGCAGGACCATCTGGAAATCTGGTATCAGGTCGCCTGCCGCGAGCCGGTCACGCTCAACCGCTATTTCAATCCGCTCGCGAAAGCGGCGATCGGGCTGCAATGGCTGCTGTTCCGCCGCGGGCTGGGCGCGACCAATCACTTTGAATCCAACGCCTATATCCGCAGCAGGCCCGATCTGCCCGCCCCCGACCTGCAGTATCATTTCCTCGCCGGTGCCATGGGCTTCGACCAGTCTTCCACCCCGAAAGGCCACGGTTTCCAGGCGCATGTCAGCCACGCCAAGCCGAAAAGCCGTGGGTCGGTGACGCTCGGCTCGGCCGATCCGGGCGAAAAGCCGAAGCTGATGTTCAACTATCTCAGCGAAGAAGAAGACGTGCTGGCCTTCCGCCGAGCGCTGCGGATCACGCGGGAGATCTTCGCCCAGCCCGCATTCGATCGGTGGCGCGGCCCCGAGCTTCTGCCGGGGCCCGCGGTGGAAAGTGACGACGAGATCGACGCATGGGTCGCGCAGCATGCCGAAACCGCCTATCACCCGTCCTGCACCTGCCCGATGGGGCTGGGCGCGGGCGGTGTGCTGGACCCGGAATTGCGCGTGCACGGTGTCGAGCGGTTGCGGGTGGCCGATTCCTCGGTGATGCCGGAGATCACCAACGGCAATCTCAACGCGCCCACGATCATGATCGGGGAAAAGGCGGCAGACCTGATTCTGCGGCGCGCGCCGCTCAGAGCCGAGTTGCCGAATGAAAAGGCGTCGTGACCGGCGCCATCAGGCCGACGCGGCCTCTTCCGGCGCGTTACCGCCCAGATCCCGCGAGAGGCGCGCAATCAGGCTGGCCGCTGTGACAATGCCCAGCGTCTTGCCATCGGCGCCGACCACGGACACGCCTTCGGGCGACCGGCCGAGCGCAACCACGACTTGTTCGGCCGTCTCGTCAGCGGCGACCTGCGGAAGATCCCCGCCCGCGGGCCAGTCTCCGTCAAGCAGTTGATCGGCCCTCAGAATGCGCATAAGGGGCACCTCGCTGGTGAATTCCCGCACGTAATCGTCGGCCGGAGCCACCACCAGTTCCTGCGGCGTGCCCTCCTGCACGATGAACCCGTCGCGCATGATCGCCATCCGGTCGGCCACCCGCAGAGCCTCCATGAAATCATGGGTGATGAAGACAATGGATTTCTTGAGCGTCAGCTGAAGCCGCAGGAATTCGTCCTGCATCTGCCGGCGGATCAGCGGGTCGAGCGCCGAGAAAGGCTCGTCGAGAAGCCAGAGGTCGGGCTCTACGGTCAGCGAGCGGGCGATGCCCACCCGCTGCTGTTGGCCGCCCGACAATTCCCGCGGAAAACTCTTCTCCCGCCCTTCGAGGCCCACCAGCTCGATCAGACGGCCGGCGCGCTCCTCGCGCTTCTTGCGGGTCATGTTCTGAAGCCGCAGCGGAAAGGCGATGTTGTCGAGCACATTGAGATGCGGCAACAAACCGAAATTCTGGAACACCATGCCAATCCGGTGGCGCCGGACCTCGATAAGCTCCTCCTCGGACATTTTCAGCAGGTCCTGACCGTCGAAGACGATCGACCCCGCGGTCGGCTCCACCAGCCGCGACAGGCAGCGCACGATGGTCGACTTGCCCGACCCCGAAAGCCCCATGATGACGAATATTTCCCCGGCATGGACGTCGAAACTCACATCGCAGCAGGCCGGGATATGGCCCTCCTGCCGCATTCTTGCGGCAAGTTCGGCAACCGGCTCGTCGCCGCGGCCGAGATCGGAAGCGTATCGCCCGGGATCGGCGCCGTAGATCTTCCAGACATTCCGGCAGCTGATGGTGACCGAGGCACTTTCGGAAGCATCGTACATCTGTGCAATCTCCGTCATTGCGGCCGGGCGGGCCTGACGCGACTTGCGCCTCAGTCTGGCAGGACAGCCCGTCTTTTCAAGCGTTTTGGCGCGCCCGCCCCATGCCGATTGCACAGGCAAACGCCCGATTTTTCTTCGCATCCCGCCCCTCTCCGAAGCCCGGCATGAGCAAGGGTGTGACAATACTCCCTCAAAAAATCATTGGAATTGCGCCTGTCGACAGTGGCAACATCCCTCCATGACCATCGGAAGGAATGCCATGCAGGCCGATGCAGGACGTCGCTGCGCCCCGTGCGCGGATGCCGGAAAATGACAAGCCCGTCCGGAACCGGGCTATCGCATCCTTTGGGCGGCGGTTTGATGCAGAACTCCGGTCTCGACCGCACTGGCCTTTTGTCATGGCTCATTGTCTGCGCGGCGGTCGCACTCAGCTTTCAACTGGCCGCGCGCCACGGGTTCTTCTTCCGCATCGAAGAGGGGCACGGCCTGCCCATCCCCGAAATCCTCGATATCGGCATGGATTGGTTCGTGTCGGTATTCAAAACGCCGTTTCGTCTGATTTCCTGGCTGATGGAATGGCCGATCGGATGGTTCAGGGCCCTCTATCTCTGGCTGCCCTGGCCGTTTCTGGTGCTGTGTCTGGGCATGCTGGGCTATGTCGTCTCGGGCCGTACTATGGCGCTCTTCTGCGGCGGCACGATGCTTTATCTGCTTGCTCTGGGATACTGGGACAAGGCGGCGCTGACACTTGCGCTGATTTCGGTCTCGCTGCCGCTGGCTGTCGCCTTGGGCCTTGCCATTGGCATCCTTGGGCACCGCAGCCGGCATTTGCGCGACGGGCTCAACGCGCTTCTGGACTTCATGCAGACGGTGCCGGCATTCGCCTATCTCATTCCCTGCCTGATCCTGTTCGGCTTCGGCCCCACCGTGGGCCTGATCGCCAGCGCAATCTATGCCATTCCGCCGATGGCGCGGAACGTCATGCTGGGCCTTGCGCGCGTGCCCGAGAACACCATCGAGGCGGCGCGGATGTCGGGCGCGAACCCCCGCCAGATGCTCTGGCTGGTCCAGGTGCCCTCGGCCATGCCGACGATCCTTGTGGGACTGAACCAGACCATCCTCGCGACGCTTTCCATGGTGGTGATCGCGGCCGTGCTGGGCAGCGGCGAAGACCTCGGATGGGAAGTGCTCGACAAGATGCGACGGGCAGAATTCGGCAAGAGCCTTCTGGCCGGCATCGGCATCGTTCTCATCGCAATGGTGCTGGACCGCCTGACCCAGTCCTTCGCGCAGAAGCGGGCCCGGCGGGGCGCCACACAGAACGGCAGGGGCACCGCCCGGCTCCTTGCCGGGCTGGCGGCGGCGCTGGTGTTTCTGCTTGTCGCCGGCCGAGTCGTGCCTGCCCTGCAAAGCTGGCCCGAAGCTTGGGTTGTCACCGGCGGCGGCGCACTGGACGATGCCGTGGCGTGGATCAACAGCAACTACCCGCAACTGACCACCTCGCTCAAGAACCAGGTGCTGTTCTACTTCATGCTGCCGCTGAAAAGCGGGCTGGACGACGTGGTGCGCCCGTTTTCCTGGGGATTCCAGCCCGGCCCGGCCCATCTGGCCGCCTATCTGGCGGCCGTCGCCGCGGGGGCGGCATGGCTTGTGCTGCGCGGCCGCTGGCGGGCGGCCATCGTCATCTGCTACGCCGCCGTGATCCTGTTCTACGGGCTGGTCGACCTGCCCTGGCCCGCGGTCGCCATTCCGGTGGTCTTCATCGCCTGGCGCGTGGCCGGGGCGCGGCTCGCGCTCTTCACCGCTCTCGCGCTGGCGTTC
Source organism: Alphaproteobacteria bacterium (assembly GCA_030428025.1). Taxonomy (GTDB): domain Bacteria; phylum Pseudomonadota; class Alphaproteobacteria; order Rhodobacterales; family Rhodobacteraceae; genus Roseovarius. The sequence goes on along the minus strand of JAUIBJ010000202.1, from coordinate 351 downwards.
ATCCTGGTCAACGGGCTGTGGCAGCGGGCGATGATTTCGGTCTATCTCTGCGGCTCGGCGGTGCTGATCTGCGTCACGCTCGGGTTGCTGCTGGGGGTCTGGGCGGCCCAAAGCGACCGGTTCTCGCGCCTCATCCGGCCGGTGAACGACACGCTGCAATCCATCCCGCTCTTCGTGTTCCTGATCCCGGTCGTGGCGCTGTTCAAGGTGGGAGAGTTCGCCGGGCTCCTGGCGATCATCATGTATGCGATCGTGCCGGTTATCCGCTACACCGAGCATGGCATCCGGCAGGTCAGCCGCGAGGTGACCGAGGCCGCGCAGGTGATGGGCTGCACAAGGCGGCAATTGCTG
>JAUIBJ010000201.1 GCA_030428025.1 Alphaproteobacteria bacterium | reverse complement strand
GCCCCGGCTCCGGCGAGAAATCGTCGAGGTCGAGCGCCGGGTTGGTGATCGCGCCGCTTACGGTGGCCGGGCAGGGCGGCAGCGACGGCACGATCCGGCTGCTGACCTGTGGCACGCTCTCGGTCTGGGACACGGGTGGCTGGCCCGAGTTGATCAGGGTGACTTCCACGCGCCGGTTGATGCCGTCATAGGGGCGCATCGGATCACGCAGGTAGCGCTCTCCCCAGCCGACCACTTCCAGCCGCCAGGACGAGATGCGGAAATGGCGCATCAGGAACCGCTTGACGGCCCAGGCGCGGCGATAGGACAGGTCGACATTGTAACCGTCGGGCCCGCGCGCATCCGTATGACCGGCGATGAGATAGCGGTGGCCGGCCAGTTCGGGCGACTGCAGCGCCCGCCCCAGAAGCGAGAGCTGTTGCCGTGCGGCCGGCGTCAGAAAGGCGCTGTCATAGGCGAAATAAACCGTCAGATCGAGGCTGTAGCGATAGTCCAGAATGATCGGCCGGCGGTCGATGATGATCTGCGGCGGCCGGTCGATCACCACCGGCGGAAGATAGGCGTCGGGCAATCCTGCACCGGTCTGCCCGGGCGAAACGCTCTGGCCCGCGATCGGCGCGAGCGACTTGATGATCGCGGTTACCTCCGCCGCGCGGTCCGCGCGTGCGGGCAAGGTTCCCCACAGCACACAGGCCATCAGAATGAAAAAGCTCCTGGCAAATCGACCCATGCCCCCTCCCCTTCGAACAATGCCAGACCACCCGCACAAGGCTCGACGCCTTTCGCTTTGCGGGTCGCGTGGCGCCCCAGACTAATTTTCCAATTATCGGACGGTTTTCGACGTCCGGCATTGACGCCGGTTAAAGCGTTTCGCCTTTCGCCTGAGCCATCAGCGAAAGGCGAAACGCGTGCAACAGTTGGCCTGTGCGCTGCGATTCACGAAAATCCGTGAGTCAGGTTTTTCGCGAAACGCTTTGATCCGTGGCGGCAATGGGCAGGCAGGGCGGTCAAGCGGTCGCACCGGGGGGCGGCACCCGGCCGGGTCACGTTGGTCAGTCCTCGGGGGTGATCGTGACGGTGACGCTGGCCCCGGACAGGCGCGTGTCGGGCAGGGCCTCGAAAATGGTATCGATCCGGGCGGCCATCGCCGGCGGGATCGCATCGAAGCTTTCCCCGCGCAGCGGTGGCGGCAGGTCGTCGGTCACGTTGCGGGTGGTGGCGAGACATTTCAGCCGTTCCTCGCCCAGCGTCGAGGCGTCGATGCGGAAGGTGAAAGGGTCGCGCCGCGGATCGGGAAGCGCATGCAGCACATAGGGCGACAGCATGTGGCCGCGGGCGAAATCCTTCTGAAACATGTTCGGCAGCACCTGGGCCACCCCGCCCTGCGAATCGATGTAGAAACAGTAGAGCCAGACTCGAAGGTCGGTTCGGAAATAGACGACCAACTCCTCGCCGGGATGATAGACGGGGTTTTCCCCGCGCGGCGAGGTCATGAGGATGGCGAAGCTGCGGGTTTCGCCGGGGTCGTCTTCCAGCCGGCTGTTGCTGGGTAGGAGCGCAAGCTCGCCCAGCCCGCTGCGGCGCAGCCGCCCCTGCCAACTGGCGGTGCGGCCCTCGGCGCCCTGAAGGGTCAGGGTGAGGTCGACCACCTCGCCCAGCACCCAGTACGTCCCGCGCAGCTGGTAAAGCCCCTGCGGCCCGCTGCGCTCGGCGATGCGCGACAACGGATCGAGATCGCGCGGCGAGAGCGTGCGGCCCAGATCCTTGGCCAGGTCGAACTCGGGTTCCAGCACGGTCAGGGACCGGTCGGTGATCACGTTGGCCGTGGCCTCGACCAGGCCGGCGACAACCCGGTCCTGGAAATAGCGGGCGAAATCCGGCTGCGCGCCGCTGTCCTGATAATAGACCCCCGCCGGCACCAGTCGCGTCATGTCGGAAATCTGGCCGGCGAGCGCCTTCACCGCCTGCGCCACGGCGGTTTCCAGGTCACGCGCGGTGTCGGTGAGCGCCGCGTCGGTCAGGCTGGCGGGCAGGGTTTGGGCGGCTGTCTGGGCGATGGTGCGACCGGTCGCGCGCTCGACCCCCTTCAGTGAAAGGGACAGCTCTTCGTTGCGCAAAAGGAGCTTGGGCAGCACCACGATATGAACCTCGCGATTGGCCGCCTCGAGCGCCGCGACCGGGTTGCCGCCGGCCTCGCGCAGGGCGCCGGTTCGGTGGAGGTACTGCAGCACCGCGCCGATGCCGGCCCCGTCCATCACGTCGACGCAGGCCGGTGCGCTGGCCACCAACCCGGCCACGAGATCGTTGTAAAGGTGTTCGGCCGCACTGTCGCCAATGGGAAGTCGGGCGGCGTCGAAGGGCCAGAGGCCAAGAGACATCCGCGCCTCGCAGTTCCCCAGATCCTTCGCGAGCGCGGCATTGAATTCGGTCGTGAGATCGGTCAGCGGATCTGCCCGGGCAGGCAGGGCCAGCATCAGGGTCGCGGCCATGAAGACAACGAGTCGTGACAAGAGGCGCTCTCCTGCACGGCGCTTCGGGGCATTCCGGCCTTGCGATGCTACCATTGCTTTTACCTGATGTGCCAATAGCCGATGGTCAGCCTAGCCGATTGCCGGCGCGCATCAAGGCCCCCGTGCGGCCATGGCCGCACGGGGGCCTATTCGCGCGCCAACGAGCGGCGTTTCACGCCCGGTATCAGCTGGCGCAGGAGCGCGGCCAGGAACATCGCGTTCATGCCGATGATCAGCAGATCGAAGGGCAGGCGGAACCGCACCCTGGTGAAGAAGAGCGCATAGGCGAGGCCCGCCGCGACCCAGAGGCAAAGCGCCAGCACTTCGATGTCCTTCAGCGGCACCCGCCGAAGCATCAGGAGGCGAAGCGCCAGCGGACCGACGATCACAAGAAGATAGGTCACCAGAAGCACCAGTTCGCGCAGGCTCACATCCACCCCGCTTGCCCCGTGTTCCAGTTCCTCCACCTGATCCGAGACCAGCTTGTTGCTGTAGTCGAACCAGTGCAGGAACTTTGCCGCATAGAGCGTGACAAAGCGTTGCGGGTCCTTGGCGATCTCGTCGAGGGCGGCCTTGGTGAAGACCTTGTTGCGCTCTGCCTCGGTCTTGCCGGTCAGTTCGGTATAGACATATTCGGGAAAGCGGATTTCGGTACTGGTGTCGTAACGCGCGTTGGGGGCATTGCCCAGCAACAGGTTGTAGCCCGAACTGGTCGCGACCGGCACGAAGGCATCCAGCGCCTTGTGGTTGCGATAGGTCCAGGAGCCGACCACAAGCGCGGAGACGACGAGGACCAGCACGCATTGCGCCACCCGCCGGCTGCCGCGCAGCGCCACCCAGCCCAGAAAGACCGGAAACAGCAGCAGTGTGATGGGAAGGGTCAGAACCAGGGCACCGATGACCAGCCCGGCCAGAAGCGCGCTCCAAAGGCTGACCGCGTCGCGCATCCGGTCGAGCAGCGACACGCTCGCCACCAGCAGAAAGCCCGCCAGCGTCTGCGGATAGAGCGTGGTGGAGGCATAGAGCGCCACCGGCCAGAGCGGCACCATGGCCATCGCCAGCAGCCCCGCCAGCGGCCCGCCGTGCCGTCGGAAAAGGTTGTAGAGCAGCACGAGCGTCAGCCCGAACAAAACCGCTTGGGTCAGCCGCAGCTCCATCAGTCCCGCGCCCAGCTTCACGAAGGGCGCAAGGAAGAAGACGAGTCCCGGCGCCCGGTAGGCCGTGAGCTCCCCTTCGGCATTGGCGAAGGCGCCCTCGAAGGCGAGGTTTCGGGCGATGTCCTGAAAGGCGGTTTCGTCCAGTGACTTGGGTGCGTCACCGGCCATGATCGTGGCGGCGGCGGACAGGGCCACGGCCAGAAGCGCGATGACAAGGGCCAGCCCGGCCGCGTGCCTTTCGGTTCTGGCCACAAGCCGGGGAATAAAACCCATCAATGAAATCCCCAACAAAACGACTTTCGAAGAAATAGCCAGCGCCGGGCCGGTTGGCAAGGCAAGTACGGCCCCGGCGGGACTTGCATGCCGTCCGGTCCGGTTCTACCTTTCGACAGGAAATCCCGAGGCGTGCTTCGGACCGCGCGGGGATAATCTGTCGGCAACCTTATTGCTCGATCGGGAAGCGCCCGGATGACACACCGACGATGGGGAAGGCAGGTCTTTCTGGGTCTGGCTCTGGCCTGCGCCGGTCTCGCGGGGTCTGCCGGGGCGCAGGATCAGGCGGTGGGGCGGTTCACGCTCGTCGAAGGCCCCGCGCGCGACATCGCCTTTCCGGCGCTGAAGCCGCTGTCGGGCCATGACGACCCGGTTCTGGCCTACAACCTCGCCAGCATCCGCGACTGGAGCCCGCAGATGCCCTTCCTCGACGTGATGAAGACCGCGCGGGAATGGATCGGCGCACTGCCGGGGCAATGGGATGGCTGGACCGAAGCGGACCTGCGCGCCGGCGGCTATCTGGACGAAAACAGCTGGGTCAAAGCACTGCCGCCGGAGCTGGAGCAGATCCGCGCGGTCTTTGCCTGGGAAAACAACGCCTTCGGCGCGGGCGAGGCGCGGGCCGGCAGATATGAGCTGACCTATACGGGCAGCGGCACGCTGGAGATGATGTTCCTCCGGCCCGAGCAAATAAAGTCGCAGCAATCCGGCAGGATCGTATTCGAGATCGGCCCCGATCAGGGCAACTGGGGGTTCGTCATCCGCGAGACCGACCCGGAGGGCACAGGCGACTACATCCGCGACATCCGCATCGTCAACCGCAAGCACACCGCGCTCCTCGACGCGGGCGCCGTCTTCAACCCCGCTTGGCTGAAACATGTGCGGGACGCCCGGATGGTGCGCTTCGCCACCTGGGCGAATACGTCGAATTCCGAGATGACCCGCTGGAGCGAGATGCCCTCGGAAGACCACTATTCCTGGACGACGGTGCCGGTGGAGATCATGGTGCGGCTTGCCAACGAGATCGGCGCCGATCCTTGGTTCAGCCTGCCGTTCCACGCCGACGACGATTTCGCACGCCGGATGGCGGAGTATGTGGAGGCGCATCTCGACCCGCGGCTGATGGCGCATGTGGAGCTGTCCAACGAGGTCTGGAACCAGGTTTTCCTGGACGCGCAATGGGCGCGGGAGGCGGCGGTCGACCTCTGGGGCCTTTCGCCCGAGGAAAGCTATACCGGCGCGGCCAGCTTCTACGGCAAGCGCGCGGCCGAGATCATGGATATATGGACGGACGTGTTCGGTGAAGAGGCCGAGGCTCGGCTGGTACGGGTGGCGGGAACGCATACGGTAAACCCGTGGCTTTCCGAACAGATCCTGCGCGCACCCATCTGGCGCGAGCATGACCGGACGGGCTATGTACCGCCCCATCGGTCCTTCGACGCGCTCTCGCCCACGATCTATTTCGGCGGCGAGGCGGTGGTCGAGGAAGACATGCGCGCGGCCCTGCTTGCGGCGCTGAAGGATCCGGCCATCGACGATTTCGACTATCACTACCGTCTGATCCGGGGGGACGTCCGCGGCTTCGACGGCGGGCTGCCTCAGACGCTCGGTGCGCTGCGCGAGCAGGCGGCGGTGGCGCGGGAATACGGCCTTCGCCTCGTCCCTTACGAAGGCGGTCAGCATGTGCATCATTCGGCCTTCATCGACATCCCCGAGGCCGATCTCTTCGCGCTTCAGGACCACCTAGTCGCCTTCATGCGCAGTGACCGGATGGCCGAGCTTTACGGGCAGCTCTGGCAGGCGTGGACGCGTATCGGCTCGGGGCCCTTCATGCAATATACCGATGTGGATGCGGCCAGCCGTTACGGCTCCTGGGGGCTGCGAGCCTCGAATCTCGATGACCCGCCCCGCGCCGTGCTGCTCGATTTGCTCAACGCGCAAGGCCGCGCCTGGTGGGAAGATCGCGGTGGCGCACGGTTCCAGCAGGGCCATGTCGTCAGTGGCACGGAGGGGCCCGACAGCCTGGCCGGGTCGGAGGCCGAGGATTTCCTGCTCGGCGGGGCGGGGAACGATACGGTCTATGCCGGCCCCGGGGATGACGGCGTGAATGGCGGGGCCGGGCTGGACCGGGTGCTTTTTGCAGGGCCGCGCGAGGCGTATGAGATTTCCGTCGCCGGGGACGGTCTGATCGTCACGGGCCCGGAGGGCCGCGACCGGCTTTTCGACGTGGAGGAACTGGTGTTTTCCGACACAACGGTGACTGTTTCGCGGCACCGGGACTAGGCTGGGCGCAGGGCGCTGCCGTTACGGCAGCCCGGCGCGGGCATAGCCTTTGGCCACCTCCCAGGCGACGGCCTTGAAATAGGCGGCCTGCGCGGGGCTCAGGGTGTCTTCCGGCACGGCCAGCCTGTCGGGGAGGTCCGCCGGGTCGCGCTGATAGATCACCGCGAAGACCAGACAGGTGACGGCATATTGCCCCAGATCGTTCAGGTGGATGTCGTCGGCGAAGATGTCGCCGATATGCCCCAGCCCCGGAGCACGGCCTGCGACGATATCCTCGGTCAGGCGCATCATCAGCCGATGGCCGGGGATCATGTAGACGGGCGGCATGCCGGCGGGGCGGGTGGCGTTGGCGTGGTCCTGCATCTGCTCCCACATCACGCCCTGGTCCGCCAGACGCTGCCGAAAGGGTGTTCCGTTCTCCGGCGCAGGCCATGCCACCCATGTGCTGTAAAGCATGACCTCGGCGCCGAGCCCGCCATTGCCGTTCTCCCAGCCGTGGCGCACCCA